>JAYSVF010000278.1:0-7385 GCA_043718695.1 Acidimicrobiia bacterium
GGGAATCCACTTTCTCCCTATCACATGTGGAATAAGGAAACGATCCCACGCGCCGAAGGCAAGAACTTCAAAGAGAAGTACTCGTGGGACACAGCGCCCCGGTGGGATCGAATGTCTATGGAAACCGGTGCATACGGTCGAATGTGGACCACTGCACTTGCTGGGAATCTCCCGGACAATCCCTTTCTTACGTCGACGGGCGATGGCCTAAAAATAGTCCTGCCCCGATATGAAATGCCAGAGATGGAGCTGCATTGGAAGATTCCAGAGCGGCTCAATGCATTCGAACGTAACCGTGGCCGGGCTTATGCCATGGCCTTTACGGCAGCGATCGGCATGATTTGTCTTGAGCAGGCCTTCGGTTATTGGCGCAAGGGTGAGACGGCTGTTTCAACGAAGTTCACCATTCCTAAAGACGAGCGCATGTCGGTTGGGTTTTGGGAGGCCGGTCGCGGATACCTCACCCATCACCTGCATATCGACAAGGGCAGAATCGTCAACTATCAGATCAACACACCCTCAACGTGGAATGCCTCTCCTCGTGACCCGTTTGATAATCCAGGACCTTACGAGGAAGCAATTGTCGGCACGCCGATTCTTGAGACGATGTCTGGGGACAACATTAAGGGCATAGACATCCTTCGAGCCATCAGAAGCTTTGATCCCTGTATGCCGTGTACTACCCACATGGACACGGGTCATGGCATCATTACGCGAGAGGTCAACTCCTGCGGTTGCACACTTGAGTGAGTGGGGCTCGAGCGAGTTTGGTCGGTTAGGTTGAAACCGTGATTTTGGTCGGTGGAATAGGGTTGCCTTGGTTACGCGATCTTGACTTTGGAACTCAATGGGTTAAACGACAAGAACGTGGTGACTGGCCTGAGAACGTGCTTCTCGAAGACCTTTCCTACGGTGCGCACCGGGTGCTCCACACCATCCAGGATCTGAACCCTTCTCGCATCATTCTTGTGGGTGCCATGCCGCGACAAATTGATCCCCCAGGAACTATTCGTCGCTATCGCTTGAACCTTGAAACGCCCGATGCCGACGAGGTCCATGATCGGATCAGTGAGGCCGTTATGGGAATTGTCGACCTTGACCACACACTTGTGGTTGTCCGCCATTGGAACGCGTTTCCTGTTGATACGGTGGTCATCGAGATAGAACCTGAAGACTGTGAGTTCGGGCTGGGCTTTTCCGACACAATTGAGGCGAAGGTTTCAGCCATCACCGAATTAGTGCAGCGCGAAGCTGCCCGGATCGAAGGTGTGCCCTCCGATGCGTTGATGTACACGCCAGAGACTTCACCTATGCCTCTGCCGATTCCCATGCCGAACATGGCGTTGTTTCCCTCGAAGCCGACTGACTACGGGGAGTATTCATGAGCGCCAACGAACACAACCGCCTTGGATTCGATGAAATTTTGCCCCGCATCGGCGAGCTCGCGGAATTCCTAAGCTCACATAGCGACCCGTCCGTGGTTGATGCTGCTGGCGAGTTGCTCGACTGGATTGATGCCTTTCATTTGCAAGGGATCGGCACTCTTGTGGAGATGGTACGTGAATGGCGCGGCGAGATCTTCCTAGACAGTGTGGCCACTCACCCGGTGACCGGACTGCTGCTCGACGCCTACGGGCTCGGAACTCAGTCCGATCTCAATGCGGCACAACGTGCCGTACAAGCTGCTCTCGCAGAAGTGCGCCCCTATTTGGCGAGCCACGAGGGAGACATGGAGGTGGTGTCGATTCAAGACGGTGTGGTTCGGCTCAAACTACACGGCAGTTGCGACGGGTGCACGGATGCGAACGTGACGCTGAGCCAACGCGTTGAGGTGGCGCTGCGAACTCATTGGAATGATTTCAGACGCCTCGACACCGAAGAGTTCATCGCGGCACCCCACCCTCCACCGTTTGCAGCGAGTCCAAATGGGACGCCAACAGCCACCCCAGTTATTTTGCAGATCGGCCGCAAACCGCCCAAGCCGATTACTCCGCTCACGACGCGTCCAACGTCATGAGTGCAGTTTCGGAAGGCTTCGGCTCTCTCAGCAATGCCCGCGCGAATGAGCAATTCGATTTTCACGATGTGGCCTTTCGGGCACGAGCGCTTGCGCAAGCCCACGCGTTAACCGAAACAGCCCATAGTTACCGGGCATGGCGGATAACGCGCGACCAGGCCGAACATCCGTTTCCCGAACTTTCAACCTGGGCGGCAACCGCGTTTCTTACGGGCTACTGCGTTCGATGCGTTGAGGAGTCATTGACCAACGACGTTGCGGAAGCACCGGCAGAAAAAGAGCCATCGAACGGAAAGGTGCCATTGGCGTCGGACCATCGAGGTATCGGGCCCGCGGTTGGCGACTTCACTCTTTGGGAAATCGAAGCAGCGAAATTTGTAAATGAGCTTCCCAAGAATTCCGATTTGACACTCGTGGCCCACGATGTGGTGCTTGCTGCGCTCGATGATGTTGTTAGCCGTGAAATTGATAAGCGTGCCGAACACGTGAAGGAACAGGTTCTGTCCACGCAATGGAGCGAGTTTGAGGACTTTATCGGCTGGTGGACGCTTCACGGTTACGCGATCCGAGCAGTTGAATGATGAGAATCCTTGTTGCCGGCGTTGGCAATGTTCTCAACGGCGATGATGGCTTTGGGGTCGAAGTACTACGTGCTCTGGAGCATTGGGTGCTGCCCGAAGGTGTCGTGCTTACCGAGACCGGCATTGGTGGCATAGCACTTGTGCAGGATCTGATGCAGGGTTATGACGCCTGCATCATCGTAGACGCGGTCGATCGCGGTCGGTCACCCGGAACCGTGATGGTGATCGAACCCGACGTGCTCGATGTGCACAAAATGACGGCTGACAGACGACACGATCAATTGGCGGATATGCACCTTGCTACCCCGTCGAGGGCGTTGATGGTGGCTCATGGTCTGGGTTGTCTCCCCGAGCGCCGGGTGATCGTTGGGTGTCAACCCGAGGAGATCGAAACCCTGGCCATCGGCCTCACTGCAACGGTACAGGCGGCGATCCCGTTTGCCATCGCAGAAATCGAACGATGCATTAACGACTGGAACGCCGAAGCCGAATCGGTTGCATCGGCGACTGGCGCTTTATGAGTGCAGAGTCTGTTCGAACCGGGGCTCTGAGCCCTAGGGGACCTGGTGGGCCTAGCGGACCTGGTGATCTTGAAGCGCGACTGGGCACCCTCGATCCGGCCAAACAGCCTGATGCGTGGGCAGTAGCGGCCTATCGACTTGGCGTTGCGTTAACTGAGTCAGCAAGTGAGAATCCTCAAGCGACAGCCCAGCGAGCCCTGACCCTTTTCTCGCAAGCGGCCAGTTTGCTCGACGTCAACCGAGCGCCCCTCGAACATGCTCGCATCGTCAATGCCTCCGGCGCAGTATGGCGGTCGGTTGGGGATGGTGGGCGAGCCATCGAAGCATTTCGTCTTGCCACGGAACTTATGAAGGGAAGGGCTCGCAAGGTTGAGCTTGGTGCTGCATTGTCAAACCTCGGCCTAGCCCTGGCCGAGAACGGCGACCCACTCTTGGCCGTCGCGACATTCGAACGTGCACTTATGGTTTTGAGGCCAGTGGATTCCCGTTCGGAGTCATCTGCTTTGATCGGTCGGGGCGAGGTTCAAAACAATCCAAGCACTTTCGGCAATCAAACGAACTACGACAACCAAGCAAACCACGATAATCATGGCGAGCAGCGACGAGCGTTTGCCTCGGCCGCATTGAATCTGGCCCAAACGTTGCTTTCCATTCACGGTCAAAAAAGTGCCACGGGGGCCTTGCAACAAGAGCCTCAATCGCTTGCCCTGGCGTTTGCCGCTGTGGCTGATGGACTGTGTTTTGTAGATTCCGCGACCGCACCACTGCAACTTGGGATGCTCGAACACACTCGGGGTTTGCTCTGGATGGAAGAACGAGAATTCCAAAATGCGCGTGCCTCCTTCAGCCAATGCCTGAATGTGTTTACGCGTTCGACGTTTCCCTTTCAGCACGCCATTGCCAGCTTCAACCGAGCAAGAGCGGCACAGAGCATGGGTGAACACGGGACTGCGCTTCTCGACTACGAAGCGGCAGTTCAGGTGTTCGACCCGCGACTCCATCGGAGCCAATGGTTGGAAGCGGCTTCACGGCTAGCCGACGTGGAGAAGTTGCTGCGCGTCAACGCGCCTTCAGCTCAGCGCCATGACCACATCGTTGATGTACTTCTCAGGTCCACAGCGGTTGATCGAGCAAGTCTCTTGCGGGAACGGTTAACCCGATTGTTGGGTACCGCGCCGATGCCGCAGCGCGCCGAGTTTGCGATGTACTTTGCCGCCGTTCAACGTTTGAGTGAACGAGAGGTTGAAACTTCCGACGGCCTACTGCGCCAAACTATCGAGATTTTGATGGAACTGCCCGAGGAGCTACTGGAGAGCGCTCTGCTTGGGTTACTTGAGGCCGAATCGACCCTGAGTCCCGAGATTCGAGAAGAGGCTGATCGCCGGTTGGACCGGGCCATTCAAGAGTTGCTGATGGGTCCACAGCGCATGCGTATGCGAGACATTCTGTACAACGCCGGATGGGAGCGGCCGTGAGCGAGCTCGGGCCTGCAAGTGCCGAAGATGCGAATAGAGAGTTTGATGCAAATGAGACGTTTCCGCGCGAAGCGTTGGACGTAGTCCGAGCGTTTGTTGATGCCGTCGTGTGGGGTGAGCACCTTTGTGTTTGGCAGCTATTCAGCCCCGAGGCACGCGAGCACGTCCTTCACGCCGCCTCACGTAAGGGCCTTGATGCGGTAGCGGCGGAGCGGGCGCGCCAAGAGACGTGGGACCAGGGAGAGGCCAATACGTTCTTGACTTCGTTGCTCCATGGGCTGCGGGTTGATTTGTCGGGGGTGGACCTTGAGCACATAGTGATCAGCGAGCAACCGGTGCCAATGGTCGACGGCTCGTTGCGTTTCGATTTGGAGAATCCGTCGAATCTTCCCTCTGGCCTTACTGGCGGCGCCAACTGGGCGGCGGGCGCAGTAGTCGTAGAGCTGATCGCCGAACCCACCCCAGCCTGGCGGGTCAAGCGACTGGTCCCGCGTCCAGCCACTCGTGCGGCTAAATAACCCCCTGCCATGTCCAGCTCTGCAGACCCGCCCGGGAAACCGATTGGCCGTGCACGCAAGGCATCGCCCGACGACGTCGCCAATGAGCATGTAACTGCGCAAACTGAGGAGCGCCACTACCCCGTTGCCGTGTCCGTCGAACAATTAGCGCTCGGGTGGCTTCGTGCTGAGGGCGCCCCAAGTGGCTCGGTGGTTACTGTCGATCATGAGATCGGCGGACGTCAACGGCTCGGTATTCCATGGAGGGTTCCCGCGGCTCAAAGCTTCTCGTGTGCCGTGGTGCTTCGTTGCGCTATCCGTCTCGAAGACGAAGCGTTGCTTTGGATCGCGGCACTGGTGGCAGCTGCACGTGCGATTGAAGCGATTGGGGTTTCGGCGCCGGGTCTTGGATGGCCCGATTCGCTGATCGGTCATGACGGGGTAACTCAAGGGTCGGTCGCGATAGTGGCCCAGCTTGGCCCTGGAATCGTTCAGAGTGCCGTTGTGACGCTGCGTGTCAACACTGAAGTCCTAGCGATCGCACAGGCATCCGCCCCACCAATTGCGAAGGCGTTTGCCAAGGAACTCACGTTGGCCGTTATTCTCCTCGAAACTACGCGCGCTGAGCTTCTGTCGGAGTATGACGCTCGCTCCGTATTGATTGGAGCGCGGGTCCGGGTGCGATTGCTTCCGAAAGGGGACACGCGAGGATCGGTTGGGCCTGTCACGGTGACGGGTAATCTGCCCCTCGAATCGCCGAGCGGCATGATTGAGCTGCTGAACCCGTCAGCCGTGCTGAGTGTCGTTCCGATCTGAGCGACATTCAGCAGGTCCATCCTCACTGGAGTCGATCTTCTGCCGGGTCCATCTTGACTCCGACAGAGTGGATCTTTACTGGAGTCCGACAGAGTCGATCTTCACAGGAGTCCGCCAGAGTGGATCTTTTCTGTAGTCCATCTTCACTGGGGTCGATCTTCAGCGGAGCTGACCTCTTTGGGCGACCTTCAATGGAGTCGTTCTTCAAGCAGAGTTGACCTCACCTGACCCTCGCCGAGTGGGAAGGCAAAGTTCAGGGCAGCTTGAGCTGACTCTTCGACAGAGCGGGCCTCCTAACAAAGTGAAGGTCAGAATTACTCTCAGTAAGAGCTGAGGGCATCAACCCTGCTCTCTACAGTTTGATGCGATCGGCGATGCTCAGGAGCGCTTGAACTGCGGGGCTGTCAGGTTGGGTGTCGAGGGGCGAACGGCCGATGCGATCTGCGTCGGCAATGGCTTGGTCGAGCGGTACGACTACCAGATCGTGCCCGGGAAACGCTGAGGCGACTCGTTCGGCATCGGCAGAATCGAGGACCCGGTTGGCCACCACAATGATCTGTCCTCTCCCTCGTTCGGCTGCAAGTTCGGATGCGCGTTGCGCAACATCGATGGAACGAGGCGTGGGCTCAACGACGATTACCACGATGTCGAGGCTCTGGGTTGGAAGGCGGGTGAGAGTGCCAATGCCGGCTTCAAGGTCGGCGATTACTACGGTGCTACCAAACTGGGCGGAGCCGAGCAACTGCTCGGGCGAAAGTCCACATCAAGGTCAACCAGGTTCAGGGTTCTCGATTCGGCTCACCACCGCCAAACGAACGCCATCGGGTGCATCGCTTCCAAAGCGGTTGATCAATTCATCCCAACTCGGAGCGTGCCCAGTTCCCTCATCGTCGAGCGCTTGGCGAATCGCCGCAAGCCGTTCGGTTTCATCGTCGCCCACTCCCAGCGAGATTCCGAGGTTGGGGTTAGTGTCACAATCGAGTGCGACTACCGACACGCCTTTTCGAGCAAGAGCGCGGGCGAGAATTCCAGAAGTGGTGGTCTTCCCTGATCCGCCTTTGCCAACAACGGCGATCTTGATAGACGACCGTTCAGGATTTGTCCCGAGTCCCGATTCAGCCGAAGCGCTACGTGTATCTGTCATGCTGAGGTCGCTAGGAGTTGATGGGGTTTTTGAGGGTACGGCGGTCGAGGTAGTTGTCGAGGTAATTGTCGAGGTAGTTGTCGAGGTAGCGAGTGAGCTCATACGAAGGACTCCTTGGGAACAATCGTTCCGGAGAAATTAAACTGATCAGAGGAAAATCTAAGGACACATGCACTGACAAGCGCGTCGACGGATTCAACGAAGGAACTATGAGGCGCAACGTCAAGAGGAGCAAGGCCCAATCGATCCGCAGCGCCTACTTCGGGATCAAGCGGAATCGCGCCAACAACCGTCAGCCCGGTTCGCAGTTCGACCATGGCCGCATCACCCGGTT
>JAYSVF010000279.1:0-7347 GCA_043718695.1 Acidimicrobiia bacterium
TCTTCGGGAGTGCGTACCCGCAACGCAAATCGGGCGCAGGCAGCAACCGGACCCACTCGCAACATCAAGCTGTGGTGCACAAACTCTTCATGCCCGCGCAAGTACAACGTATCGGCCGTCTCGGTGCTCACGACAAACCCCAACCGGTCCACCCAAAACTTGCGACTGGCCGCCAAATCACGAACAACCAGTTCGGCATAAGCGCACCGTACGATATCGGGCACCTTTGGCACATTGGGCACCTTGAGGACCTCGGGCGCCTTGTCGAGCGTCAGGTCGGGAACTTTGGTCTCGTTGGACGAATCGTTAGACATACCCACAACCTCGACGCTATCTCCCCGGGGCCGGACCCCAAGACGATGACGAAGGCTCTGATGATCACTGCGGCCGTGGGGCTGTGACGCTCGCTGTGACGATCAGTCTCCATGGCTCTAGCGATGACTGTGACGATGACTGTGACGACCGCTGGGACGACCGCTTTGACGACCGCTGTGAGTATTGCTTTGACGAAACGCTGTCTCCGTGGCTCTGACGATCGCTGTGACCATCGCTGTGACCATCTCTGTGACGATGGCAATGACGCAAGACCCTTTCGAAACGAGATTCGAATGCACAACCCCAACTGGCCACCTTCAACCGTTGGGCTCTAACGTCGAACCAAAGAACATGGTGCGCGCCAGCCACGGATGTCCTCCCGGCGACAGACGCAGGAAAGAGACAAAGTGAACGCAGGGGTTTGTATTACCGGGGTCGGTTCATCGGCCGTTGGACGGGCGCTCTACCGACACCCGTCCGATCTCGCCATCGAAGGATGCCTCGCTGCAATCGCCGATGCCGGATTAACCCGTGACGATATCGACCGGGCCGCAGCGTTTCATATCGAGGGTTCGGCCGGCGTTGTCGAGATCATTGATGCACTTGGTCTTGAGGTTGGTTGGTTCGCCGATTGCAGTATCGGGCCTTCGCAAATCAGCGCAATTTTTGAAGCGATCATGGCGGTGCAGACGGGCCGAGCCAAGCATGTTCTGGTGTTCCATTCGTCGTGTGAAGGAACCGTGCGCCACACACTCGGGCGCGGTGGGTCACTCCCCGGATCGGCAACCGCAACACCTACGAGAGTGAGCGGCGCACAGGAATGGTGGCTTCCTTTCGGGGCACCATCGGCAGGAAATCACATTGCATGTACGCCCAACGCCACTTCCACGAATACGGAACCACACGCGAGCAGATGGCCCAGATTGCCCTCGTCGAACGAGCCAATGCCGGACGCTACGACAAAGGCATCTACAAAGACCCGCTCACCATGGAGGATTATCTAAGCGCACGTATGATCAGCGAACCGTTCTGCCTATTCGATTGTGACATCCCCATCGATTTTTGTTGCGCCGTGATCATCTCCGCCGCCGATGCCACCAGTGGACTTCGAAAACCTCCCCTCACCGTAAACGCCACCAGCACGGCTATGCGATCACGGATGTCATGGGATCAATTCGACGATCTATCCACCATGGTGCTTCGCGACGTTGGCGCAGACTTGTGGAAGCACACCGATCTACGCCCAGCCGACGTTGACGTAGCGCAAATCTATGACGGCTTCAGCTTCATCGCCATGGCCTGGTTGGAGGCACTCGGGTTCTGCGGAAGGGCGAAAGCGGACCGTTCATTGAAGGCGGATCACGCATCTCCCTCGATGGCGAATTGCCGATCAATACCAACGGTGGGCAGCTCTCACTCCGGGCGCATGCATGGCTGGGGTTACTTACCCGAGGCGTGCACACAACTCTGGGGTGAGGGTGCCGATCGACAGGTTCCTAACAATCCCGAAGTCGCGGTAGTGGCTTCAGGTGGCGGCATCTTCGCTGGCGCAATGCTGTTAACGAGGAGCTGCCCCGTGACAACCGAAGGCGTGAGCGACGAAACCGTGACATCCGAAGGCGTGCCAACCCACTATGCGCCAGCCAAACCTGGTCCCATGCGAGTACCTCCGATGCTCACCGATTTGAACCGCGAGTATTGGACCGGTGGCCTTTCGGGTGAGCTTCGCATTTTGCGTTGTACGGCGTGTCGCAGGTGGAATCACCCACCAACATCAATCTGTCGCAAGTGTCTTTCCCGTGAACTCGTTGCCGAGCCAGTGAGTGGAAAGGGCAGCGTCGCTACGTACACAATCAATCATCATCAGTGGAGCCCAACTGCGACCGCTGAACCCTACGTCATTGCCATCGTCGAACTTCCAGAGCAAACGGGCCTTCGCCAAATCACCAACATCATCAACTGCCCAATCAAGGAGGTGCGCATAGGCATGCCCGTGCGAGTCATTTTCGAAACCCTTGAAGACGTCGCCGTGCCACTTTTTGAACCCGATAAGTGACACGCCTGATCCGTTTCGATTAACTATGACTGCTGCTCTGCTGCGGGCTGGTGCCATCCACTACTCAGACGAGTATGCAGTGCTCGACCAATCGGGCCCGCCCATCCCTATGCACAACCGCTGGGCGTTCGCTTATCTGTCCAAACATTCCCCTCACCGCCTCAGCGCGTGAGCTCTTCCGATCGCAACCTGGCCGATACTGATTCCACCATCGTTCGGCGGAACTCTTGCGTGAATGAGTACCCGGACTCCCCGCTCCTCTAGATCTGTGCGGATCATGCCCAGTAACAATGCGTTCTGGAAAACACCGCCACTCAAGGCCACGGTCCCGATATTCCTACGTCCACATATTGTATCGGCAACCCGCACCGAGGCATCAGCGATCGAGCGATGAGCGAGCCAAGCAAGCCTGTTCACATCAACTTTGGCTCCGGAAGCTCCGAAGATCTCGGCTATTGAACGGATGAATGCAAAGGGATGCAAACGAATAGTGCCATCGACCTCGACCAATTCAATCGGCTGCATTCTCGCTTCGCTGGGGCGACGAAGGGACCCACTAATTGAGCCGACCGAACCGATCGATCGTTGCCCAAACCATGCGCGTTGTTCAAGCGCCATCGCCGCCTGCCCTTCAAACGAAGAGCGGTCACACACTCCAAGTATCGCGGCGACCGCATCAAACAGTCGTCCGACGCTAGAGGTCAAAATCGTAGAAGCAAGTCTCGCAACACCTTCTACATCCGCCCATTGATCGCCATTTCGCACCAGAACCGCCAAATCGTTGGGTACGTTTGCGTCGTAGGCCGTGGCTAGATAGGAAACGGCCATTCGCCATGGGTCGCGGATCGCGGTGGAGGCGCCAGGGAGTGCGACCGAAGCGAAATGGCCAACTCGTTCGTAACCCACCAAATCAGCCACCAGGAATTCACCGCCCCACAATGTGCCATCGGGCCCGTATCCGTGACCGTCGAATGCCAATCCCAAAACCGGTTCGTCGAGTCCGTTCTCGGCAAGGCATGAAGCTATGTGCGCATGATGATGTTGGACGGCTAACGTCTCCACTTCCTGATCGAGAGCCCACTTGGTGGAAAGATACTCAGGATGCAGGTCGTGGACCACGAGGGAAGGCCGCACGGCCAAGAACTGCTGAAGATCGGCAATCGTCTCGCGAAAACTTCGGAACGCTTCAACCTGTTCTAGATCGCCAAGATGGGTAGAGAGAAACGCGTGCTTACCCCTGGTGATACAGACCGTGTTTTTGAGCTCTGCGCCTACGCCAAGAACGTCAATCCCCTCCGCTATCGATCGAGGGAGACCAACCGGACTCGGAACGAACCCCCGAGCTCGTCGCAGAACCGTGAAAGTTGAGCCAAATCGTCGGACTATCGAATCATCAGCGCGCCTATGAATTTCCCGATCATGAGTGAGAAACGCATCAGCAATCCCGCTCAGACCAGCAGTTGCCTGGTGTTCGTTGATAACAATGGGTTCATCGGAAACGTTGCCGCTTGTTACCACCAAAGGTCCCTCGAAGTATGCGGCAAGAAGATGATGGAGCCCACTTGAGGGCAACATGACTCCTAGCGTGTCGCACCCTGGAGCAACAAGCGCGCTCACCAAAGACGAATCGGAAGCGACGCTGCGGGCCAAGATGATTGGCGCTTGCGGGCCGAGCAAGGCCTGTACTTCCTCGTCGTTAAGTTCGACAACGGTTCGACCCTGCTCAATCGAAGCGATCTGAATGGCAAAGGGTTTCTCGTCGCGATGCTTGCGAAGTCTCAGTGTTTGTAAGGCAGAGTCATTGCCTGCATCGACGACCAGCGCATAACCCCCGATTCCTTTTATCGCCACGATGAGGCCCGCACGGATAGCAGCAACAGCCTGCACAATCGCATTATCATCAGGGTGTATCGAAGGTAAGTCAACGGAATCGAAGGCGATCACTTCGTTGTCGAACGAACCACCCACCGCCGAAGCAACCCGAATGGCAACGTCGACATCAAAGCACGAGCCCTCGACCGAGCTGCTGGAAACGGAGTACTCCTGTGACTTTGTTGAAGCCCAATCAAATCGGAGGCGGGGTCCACACGCTCGACAACTCACTGGTTCGGCGTAGAATCTACGACTGGTTGGATCGTTGTACTCAGCGGCGCACTCGATACACATCGCGAAATCCGACATCGTGGTGTTGGCGCGGTCATAGGGAAGGCCTCGAATGATGGTGAACCGCGGGCCGCAATCCGTGCAGTTGATGAGGGCGTGTCGATAGCGGCGATCGGCAGGATCGTGCAGTTCACGCAAACAAGCATCACACGGCCGAACATCTGCGGGGACGAGCGTTGTAGGTTCCGCGGACGAAAAACTCGACCGTATTGCAAACCCCCTTCCGACAACGTTGGAAGCAACCGCTACCGACTCATCCCTCACCGGCTCTACCGCTGAGGACTCGACCACGAACGAATCAACCATAAAGGACTCGACCCGTAACGACTCAACCTCGACCAACTCAACCACGGCGAGCGGAGGAGGCGAGGATTCCAAACGTCGAACAAGCTCGTCGACTAGATCGGTACGTCCGGAAACTTCGATAAAGACCCCGCTACCGTCATTGGCTACCCAACCATCCAAACCCAACTCGGTGGCGAGCCGATGGACAAAGGGCCGAAATCCGACTCCCTGGACGACACCGAGTACTCGAATCCGGCGGTGCGAATGCAGATCGCGCTTCAGGCTGGCACGCGTTCGTCGATAAGGGTCACCAGGCGATTGATCTGTCCCCATAGCAATGGTGCAGTTAACTCATCAACGCGTTCACCGGCCCGGTCCGCGATGGTCACTGCAGCCTCCATAGGAATCACCCCAACTAGGGGCACTCCCAACTCAGCACATTGCTGCTCAAAAAACAACGCATCGACCGGAAGGTTGGCCTTATTTCCAATGGCGACGCAACACGCAATCCCAAGTTCTTCGGCAAGAGCAATCGTGCGAGCAGCGGTGACCACCGATTTGCGACTCGGGTCCATGACGATCACCAAGATGTCGGCGTGCGCCAGGGTTCCGCCGGATCGACTCAAATGCTCAATGCCCGCCTCCATGTCGACAATGGTGACATCGGCCCTTGCTTCCAACGCTTCGCCCAAAAGACTGCGGACGGTCGAATGCCCGCCGCACGTGCAGCCGGCACCTGCCTCGGTCACGCGAAGCGCCGACAATACCGTTACCCCCGAGGGCGTGAGTACCCCAAAAGTGTCGAAGAGTTCGTTGACCGCGTAATCGCCCCGACTACCCACGACGACCGATCGAGGGAGAACAGGAATTGCTTCGGTTGCGGCCAAATCCAGCCCAAGGGACATAGCCAGGTTCGGATTCGAATCAGTGTCGACAGCAACAACACGGTATCCCAAACCCGCATAGGTGCGTGCGAGCAACGACGACACAGTGGTCTTGCCGACTCCCCCTTTTCCTACCACCCCAATCTTCAAGCCAGATTTCATCGTTCTCCCTTTTGGTGTGCATTTCCATTTGAGTTCTGCCTTGCATTGTGTTGCGCATTCGTGTGTGGCGCACCTCAAGCGTTTTCAGCTACCTGTAACCAACATACAGAACCTGTTACCATCGTCACACACGATGTGAAAGGTAAGGTGCTGCAATGGTCCTTTGGTGGATTGGAAATGCTGTTGCGCTATTTGTGGTCGTGCCGGTTGTAGTTCTACTCGCCAATCGGGTAATCAGGCCCGCAGTAGAAATCGATCGATACGCTGCGGACATCCTTGTACACGGGGTTGGCCTATCCCTAAACCTTGAACCTGTGCCGGCGTTGCTTGAAACTCAATCCCTCGTGGCTACGGCCAAAGGCCACGCGGTTCGCTATGTAACCGCCCTCGGCCCCATCCTCTAAGCCTTTCCGTCCTAAGTCTTCCCACGACCACAGGAGCACCCAATGCCCGCCGCAGCGATCGTCACGCTCATCTTTACCGCAGTACTCGTCTTGGCTTTGGTTTGGTATCTGGTGCAGGTTGTTCGGGTACTCAACTCGGTCAATGACACCCTGGGCAAAGTCACGTTCGGCGTGCGAGCCATAGCGCACCAAACCGAACCGGTTACAGGAATTGTCACGGCGATCAACAACGATCTGGGTGCAGTGGCCGGCGCTCTCGAAGCAGCGGTCGCGTCGGTCGGACATACCGCCCAAGCCGCATAAAGGAGAATCGAATGCTGTCTTTCGCATGTGCCGATGTGGGTGTCTTAGATTGCAAGTGCAAGGTAAGTGCACCCACCAAAGAAGAGCTCCTCGCCATCGTTGCCGATCACGCACTTAAGGTCCACGGCGTCGAGCTGAATGGCACGCTTATCAACTACGCGTTGACTACGGTCACCAGCACCTAGGCCGTGAGGTGAACCGTCCGTGCGCATAGCGTTCATCGGTAAAGGCGGGGCCGGCAAATCTACTATCGGGTCCACCTTTGCCCGTCTGCTCGCCCGACGAGGAAACAACGTTGTCGCCGTCGATTCAGACCCAATGCCAGGCATGTGCTTTGGGCTCGGGCTTGAGGTCAGCGAGCGACCCATCCCCGATGATGCCGTTGTCGAAAAGCCCGAAGGGCAACCAGGGGCTCGATTCCGTCTGCGGCCCGGTCTCGATTCTGTGACTGCGCTCAAGCAATTCGCCATAATCGGCGCCGACAACGTAAGGCTCCTGTCGTTTGGCAAGACCCGCGGCGAGTGGGGTGATATTGCCCGTGGCCAGCACGCCTGGAGCCAAATCCTCGATGAACTTCCAACCGATGAATTCGATCTGATCGGCGATCTCCCAGGTGGCACTCGTCAGCCGATGACCGGTTGGGGTAAGTACGCCGATGCGCTCCTTGTAGTTGTTGAACCAACCGCAAAGTCCATTGCAACTGCGATCCGATTGTCCACATTGCGCGATTCCAAATGGAATTATCGCGAGGTCGTGGCCGTAGTGAATCGGGTTT
>JAYSVF010000280.1:0-7344 GCA_043718695.1 Acidimicrobiia bacterium
ACGATGACCGCACTAGCGCCGCACAGCAGCGTGCCATGCACGCCAACACCAAGACCGTGCATATGAAACAGCGGTAATGCCAAAACTAAACGATCCGCAGGTTTCCAATGCCAGGCAATTCGAAGTGCCTCCGCGCTAGCCAGAATGTTCCCATGGGAAAGAACCACGCCCTTAGGGGCACCGGTTGTGCCTGAGGTGAACATCAACATCGCAGGATCGTCTGCACCCGCGGCATCCAAGGGCACCGAATCTGGTGACGTGTTCAACAGTGCGTTCAACTGCGGATTCAATGGTGGAAGCTCATCAAGCGATGCTATGCGTACAAATGATTGATCGGTAGTAGCAACCATGCGGGCAGGATCGTCGGCGAGGGTAATGGTGGGCCTAGCAACATCCACAACTCGCGCAACCTCGGTGGCCGAGTAAGCAGGGTTCACCGGAACCACAATTGCGCCAAGGCGAAGCGCGCCAACATGGGCAATTACCAGCTCAATTGAGGGAGCGCAGCTCATAACAATGCGGTCCCCTGAACGGAGGCCCGCGGCATAAAAGCGCAAGGCGGCATCAGTGGTGAGCTGATTGAGTTCCCCACCCGTTATCCATTGTGCGACTTTCCCATCAGCACCGGCAAGTGCAAGGGCCGTTGCGGAGGGATCGCGGTTCCAGCGCTTCGTCCACGCTTTTGGTAGGGATCCTTCAGCAATCAAGTCCGATGCCTCGCCAAAGAAACCATGCACCGCCCAATCTCGGCGGTCATCGGTTTGATCTCTGGGGCTAAACATGGGAGCCAACGTAGCGCAGCCACCCCTATCGGTTCCGCCTAGGTTTCGCCGCTAATATTGCCCGCTCTAATGACTAGAGAGACCCTGCCACCTTGCGCACCGCCACCATAACTTGGTCGGCCAAATCGGGCCAACACATCACGAGATCGGGTAGGTAAGGATCGCGCTGGTTATAGCGAATTGGTGACCCGTCCACTCGAACAACGAACAGACCATGCCCCAGAGCAACCTGAACAGGAGCAGCGGAATCCCACTCCCACTGGCCACCCGTATGGATGTAGGCATCGGCTTCACCTCGAACTACCGCCATGGCTTTCGCACCAGCGGAGCCCATCGAGACAAGCTCAGCTTTCAGAATCTGCGCAACGCCTTCGGCAACGGGTTGGGAACGCGACGCACTCCGAATAATCCGCAACGGGCTATTCGTTGCGGTTTGCGCGATCGAAACCTGATCGCTGCGCAACACCATTCCCAGTGCAGGTAAACCCACAACACCGAGGGTCAATGATCCAAACGGCCCCGAAAGATCAGCAGAACGATCCACATCGTGCCGGGCCCGTTCCCAAAGAGCAATATGGACGGCCCAATCGGTGCGTCCCGCAGTCTTGTATTCCCGTGTGCCGTCGAGTGGATCGACAATCCACACCCGCTCAGCATCCAGGCGAGCCAAATCATCGGTGGATTCTTCGGAGAGAATTGCATCGTTGGGCCGGAGCTTTTTCAGCGTAGTAACAATCAGATCATTTGCGGTTCGATCAGCATCATCACCAAGGGTCTTGAGCATTTCGTCATCCTGCACACCATTGCTGGCAAACCGCTCAGCGCGCAGGGCGAGCAAATGCTGACCGGCCTGATCGGCCAAGGCGGACGCTAAATCCCCATCATCGAGTTGAGCCAGATCAAAGTTCATGCACCGACCGTAGCTTGCCAATTCAATGAGGACACTAGTTTGCGGTGGGGAAGCGAACGGTAATGATGGTGCCGTGAGGTTCTAGGCCATCGGCCGAGACCTTACCACTATGGGCACTTACGAGTTCCGCTACAATCGAAAGTCCAAGACCTGATCCGCCGCTTCCTCTGCTGCGATCATTGTCGAGCCGCGAAAACCGATCGAACACTCTGAGCCGGTCAGCTTCGGCAATGCCAGGTCCATCATCGATCACTTGAAGAACGGTTTCCTCGCCGCTCAAGGTGCTCACCGTACCAAGTGTTAAGCGAACTTCGTTTTCGGCGTACCGAATCGCATTGTCCAAAAGGTTGGTGACCACTCGCCGGAGTTGATCGGGGTTGCCAGAAACCCGCCCAGCTGAGACTTCAGAAACCGAAATTCGTACTGAAGATCCAAGCCGCGCGGTAGCTGCAGCTTCTAAGACAATCTCGTCAAGATCAACCGTACGAAAAGGCTCAGGCGCCCCTTCCCCCGTCCGCGCCAAAAGCAGCAGGTCCTCGACCAGCCGTGACATTCGTTGGTTCTCCTTGAGAAGCGACCGAGCCGTACTGGGCCAATCCGTCTCATTTGAACGAAGCAAGCCAACTTCCAGCCGGGTACGCGAAGCCGCAAGCGGAGTACGTAACTCATGAGACGCATCGGACACAAAACGACCTTGGCGGTCATGGAACCGTTGAATACGATCCAGCAAACCATTCATAGTTCTCCCAAGGCGACCAACCTCATCGACCGTAGCGGGCGCACTAACCCGCTTAGTGAGATCATCTGCCGACATCGCATCAACTTCACGGCGCAACAAATCAACCGGCCGCAAAGCGCGTCTCGCCAATAAGTAGAACAACAGCGCAGCTCCCGCCAGTACTGCTGGGGTCACGGCGATCAATTGGCGTTGCAGCGCCGCTTGCATTTCGTCGCTTTGGCGCATCGGTGTAGCAACAAGAACGAAGTACGTGCCAACCGGTCGGCCAGGAACTGCTGTAGTGACGGGAACCGAGCGGACAAACAACTCGCAACCAGCTTTGTCGACCGTTGCCCGCGACGTAGAGATTGACGTGCCAGCAAACTTCCATGATGAAGCCGGCGCAATCAGCTCCATATCGCTCACGTTTTGGGTCGACCCGACGATCTTTCCTTCGATGCCAATCACCTGCGCAAACAGTAACGAATCACGCGGCGACGGCAACATGGCGGGAACTGCACCCTGCTCGATGATGGACACCAAGGCATTGACCCGTTCCCGCCCGGCCTCGGCTAACTGTCCGCGATTGGTATTCGTAAGCGCGCGACTGAACAGAGCGCCACCAACAAACAACGCTATTGCCAAAACGAATGAAGCCCCAAGCGTAAGCCGGGCCGCCACACCAAAACGTCGGCTCAATCCCTCAGCCTCCAGCGCAGCGCTTTCACTATCGTTTTCCGATGCTGGTGCCCCCAATCCGGCTTGCCGGTTGGATGTGGGCAGTGTCCGTTCGGGTGACGGAGTCGGCCCGGCGGCGTTTGATGCTGGTGCCCCCAATCCGGCTTGCCGGTTGGATGTGGGCAGTGTCCGTTCGGGTGACGGAGTCGGCCCGGCGGCGTTTGATGCTTGAGCGGGTTTACCGGTCGGCATCTAAGCGATACCCAACGCCGCGAACCGTGGTTAATGAAGCCCGCCCAAAGGGAATATCGATCTTCTTGCGCAGATAACCAACGTAAACCTCCACCACATTGGGGTCACCCTCAAAGGCTTCTCCCCAAACTTCCTCGAGCAAATCAAGCTTGGGAATTGGGTCAGGGCTATGTCGAGCAATGGCCGCCAACAAATCCAGTTCCCGCGCCGTGAGGACGATCTCTGTCGTTTTTCTCCAACACCGCCGCTGACGAATATCAATCACCAAATCACCCCGCTGCAGCCGACCGCTATCCGCCGCGGTGTCAAGGGCCGAACTTCTCCGCATTAACGCTTTGAGCCGAGCAAGCAACACCACGAAAGAGAACGGCTTCGAAAGGAAATCGTCGGCTCCAAGATCGAGTGCCTCAGCTTCATCGAGTTCGCCCTGCTTGGCGGTGAGCATCAAAATCGGGACAGTGACGCCCAACGCTCGGAGGTCCCGACAGACTTTGTAGCCGTTGCGTTTCGGCAACATGATGTCAAGCACAACCGCATCAAAGGATTCCGTTGACGCGAGGGTGAATCCAGCATCGCCATCGTGCGCTAATGAAACGGTGAATCCCTCCGCAACAAGACCCTCACGAATTGACTCAGCGAGGGACACTTCGTCGTCAACGATCAGAATCCGCATGTGAACAGACTATGCGCCTTCACCCCGGGCAAAAGGCTGGCCTGAGGTAGACCTGTGAATCCACGGATCCAAGAGCTATCGGGGGAGTCTCGACGATTGCTGGAGCCCCATGATGCAAATGGCTACAGGTAAGGTCGTTCGTGATGAACACCCCAATCAACCCGTCAACCATCGGCGCTCCTGCAGCTGCGTACAGCCTCGGGGTGCACAGCACTGCAGGCTCAGAGTTTTTGCACACCTCGGGCATCGTTGCCACCGCTGCCGATGGATCTATTCCCGAGGATCTCAACGATCAGGCTGCTGCAATCTGGTTCGCCCTCCGCGAGATCCTGGCGGCTGCGGGGTTTGGCATGGATGACCTGGTCAGCTACACCACCTACGTCGTGGATGGAAATGACCTCTCGGTAGTGATGGCCGCGCGTGACGCTGCGCTCGGCGGACACCGGGCTGCCTCCACGCTGCTTGTTGTGCCCCGATTAGCTCGCCCCGAATGGCGTATGGAGATTGCAATCGTTGCCGCAAAACAGCCGAGCTAACCGTTTCGGTGACCGAACGGCTCGGCCGCAATCGATGCGGCTGTGCGGGTTGCCGGTGGATGAGTTTCTTGGTTGCCGTTGCGTTGGAATCGGCTGGGTCTCGAACCGGTGGCTAGGTTTTCGCTGAACGTGGGTTCACTCTTGGCTAAAGGTAACGCGAGATTCTGCCGATAAACAGAAATGCTCGATCAGGTGGTTGCCTCCTCTGAAGTGACAGAGCTCCCAGATGAACGCCGTCCCATACGGAATGTTGCTGAGCAGTCCTCGTTGCCTTCTCAAGCTAAAATCCAAGCAGCGCAAGACCGACGATATGTTGGCCACTTTCGCAGCTCGGTAGTTCCGCTTCTTGCGGTTTGGGGATTTGGCACGCTCGTGCTTGGCGCAAGTGCAGTGCATGGAAAGGTCGACCAACTCTTTCTTGATCCGGCCTACGCCAACGGGGGAGCCTGGTGGACTGGGCTTGTCTCGCAACTAGGCGTTCTGGGATGGACGATCGCTGTGGTCTCGGCAGCGTGGGCTGCGTGGATTGCCCGTCATACCGGTCGAAGCAGCGCTGCACGATTTTTGGCCCGAGGTGCACTGGCAAGTTTGGTCTTGTTGACCGATGATCTCTTTGGCGTGCACTCAATGTTTTGGGAGCTTGGACCGTTGGGAAAACCCTTTGGGCTTGCTCTGGTTTTGTCTCCGGTGGCCGCTTGGCTCTGGTTCTTTCGGACCGATATTTTGCGAACCAGGTGGATGTTGTTGGCCGGCGCTTTTCTCGGGAACGCCCTTTCGATTTTGGGTGACACGCTCGGCCAGGGCTCGGTATCGGATCAAGCCGTCCTGTTCGAAGATGGTCCAAAGTTTCTTGGCATTCTGGCCTGGGCCACCTATTTCATTGCCAGCACCTACGACATTGCTCGTTCGGCCCTTCGCTCTGCCATCCATGGTGACCCCCTCGACCGCTGACACGTTTGCGGTCACCGTGTCGGGACTGAGAATTCGGTTGGAGTAGGTGCTTGTTAGGCCCCAATTCCGCAGTTTTGGAATGCCGATGTTTCCAGCGGCTACGGTTCGGGCTATGGCTGATGATGACCGTCCCGATTTCGATTTTTTGAATCTCCTGCAAGGCCCCGCAGCGATGATGACCGGAATGCGTGGATTGGCCGATAATGGGCGCAAAGCCGTAACGGGTCTGCTTGACACGATTGCTTCATTACAACGGGCAGCTGCGGCTCTCGAAGCGTTGGCAGCGCGCGTCGATCAACTCGTTACCGAGCTTGAGACGCCACTTCGGTTGCTTTCGCCCGAACTGGAAAAGGCCGCGAACCGCGTCTTGCGCGTGGCTGAAATCATGGAAGGGCCTATCGATCGTTTACTTCCCGGGCTTGAACAGGCCGTCGATACCTTTGATCGGTTATCGCTGAACCAACTGCCAGACAACCTCGATGCTTTGCGTTCACAAGTGGCGACCGTTGTGGATGTGTTCGGCGAACTACCGCGCAAACTTGGTTTGCTCGGTGGACTTGGGGCCGGTGGATTTGGTGCGGTTACGCAGCTCTTTCCGGGATTGGAACGCCTCGCCACCGCCGCATCACGCCTTGCCTCAGGTGGTGATCCAGACCAGCTGCTAACACCGGTTGTTCCGCTCGTCGGCGACGTTGTGAAACGGCCGACGAGCGTCGAAAAGGCAACGAAGGCAACGAAGGCAACGAAAACCGCGAAGGTAAGGAAGGAAACGAAAACCGCGAAATCAGCGTTACCGAAAGCTCCAACGAAAGCGGTGAAGTCGGCGTCGACGAAAGCCTCGAAGTCCACCTCAACCAAAGCGGTGCAGAAAACGGCAAAGCAAGTAAAGAAGGACTCGAAGCCAAGGCCAACGAAAGCGGTCAAGTCAACGGCTAGGAAAGCCTAAGAGTCAAGGTCAGCTATGCGGTGAGGTCAATCGTGCGGTGAACTAAGTCGTCCCAAAGTTGGATACCAGTGCGTTAGAACCGAGGAGCTAAACGCCGTAGTCAATCTGCCATTGGTTGGCGGGGTCTGCCTTGGAACGTTGCAAGCATTCCCATGCCCGAGCAAATACATCGTTGACGTGCTCGCCCGGACGGGCAACAGCCATGCCGAGATCCATGCTCACGGTCAATTCGCCGCCGTCTTTTCCGGCAAGGGGCTCTTGTAGTCGAGTGAGCAAACGCTGCGCAACAATCGGCAGGTCTTCGGCGAACAGCCAGTTCACGCTTAAGACTCCAAGCACATCACCGTCGATACGCCCACAGGACTCGATACTTCGAATGGTGGATTCAAGACGTCGGGCGAGCAGGAACAGATAGTCGTTGGTGGAGCGCGCGCCGAAGCTTTGGCGAATGGTTTCCAGGCCGTGCATATCGATGAATGACACCGAAACCGTAAGTGCGTCTGCTTGCATCCGAGCGACGGTTGAGGAGACGCCTTGAGCGAACAAAAGCCGGTTGCTCAAACCAGTGACCTTATCGACTCCCGGTGCAGCAGCAACGCCAAGCACGTCAGTGTCGTCATCGGCCTTTTGGGGAGTAACTAGGAGCGACGCATCGGTGTAACCCTCTTTCAGTACCGGTGCTGTCCATACCCGGCTGGCTGAAGCATCGGTTTCGAGCGTCGAGATGTCATGAGGAACTAAGACATGATTTGGCGCGGGCTGGCTTAGCGGCACCGCAGTGGTCGGCTGGGAGGGGACGTACCGATCCGTGACTGGTTCCGACAGCTGTGCTTGCGGCGCTGGCGCAACGTAGGGCTCAGGGTGTTCGTCGAGGGAAGACTGCGCTGAGCCTTGTCCT
>JAYSVF010000029.1:0-2386 GCA_043718695.1 Acidimicrobiia bacterium
ATGATGAGGCACATGGCCCAGTTCTGACCGAACGACAAGCCTTCAACAACTTCGGCTTCCATAAGTGCACCTACGAATGGTTCGAGGGCTTGCATGCGCGCATCGGATTCAGTTTTGTCACCTACGAGAAAGAGGTTCCAGGACACCATGGCATTCGCAGCAATAGAAACCGTGAAGTCGCCCGTGAGCGCACCCATGACTTCCGCTTCTCGACTTTGCTCAACCCCTTCTTGAAGTGAGCCTTTCAGGAACGCCATTGAGCCGGCCCCGATAAGAGCCCAAGCGGCGAGAACGGGTTCCTCGGTTTTTGAGGACTCCACAACCTGGAGAAGCCGTTCGGTGGTTTCTGTTGGTGAGCGTTCCCACATTGAAGCGTTGGCGATCAAACTGTTTGCTTGAGCCTTTACCGCCACGGTTTCCACTAGCTGCAGAGCCTGCTCGGCAAACTCAATGCCACGTTGCGAATCGCCGGCGAAGTACGTAGCTTTGCCGGCTTCGAGAAGAAAACTGGCTTGTTGTTCAGGGGTTCCCGCGAGAGCCGCTGCTCGTTCAAGGGCCATGACTGCTTCGCTCACGCCACCACGTAGCCGCGCTCGTTCACCAAACTCGGCGAGCGCGTTGGCGGCGTGATCATCTGGGGTTTCAGCGCTTCGCCCGAGGTGCAGTGCGATTCGATCAGCGTCGATGTGCGGGCTGAGGGCCACCGCGATCGCTCGATGAATTGCTCGCTTGTCTTCGGGAGTTATGGCGTTGAGTACAGCAGCTCGCAGCGACGGGTGACGATACAGCACCCGTTCACCTTCCACCCGAATGATGTCGAGGTCTTCGGCTTCGCCCAGGTATTGCACTCCCCCGCTTCCAGCAACAGCGAGAATCGTACGAAGCTCGTCGTCCAAGGCGGAGATACTAAGTACACGGAGTGTGTTTGCGGAAAGGGCTTCGACGGTTTGCGTAATGCTGAGGTATGTGGAGCGCGACCTTTTGCTTTGTTGCCGTTCCGTTGTTGAGTTGTTTGGCAAGTTCAACGAGGGCAAGGGGTAGACCTCCGCCCAAGGCAGCGTGTTCAACGGCGATTGCAGGATCGCAACCTTCGTTGATAAGGAGTTCAGCGGATTGTGATTCGCTTAGCGGTGCGAGTTCGATTCGAGGAAACCCGCGAAGATCAAGGATGGTTCGGTGCTCTGCGGCGCTGTTTTCGGTTCGCAGTCCAAAGAGCAGGAGCACACGATCTGCGGCGAGGCGCCGGGCTATGAAGCTCAGCAGGGTTGCGCTCGATTCATCAGCCCAATGCAGATCGTCGATGATCCACAGCACAGGTTGCTCCACCGATTGTGCGGCGAGGTGAGTGAGCACCCCGTTAGCCACGGAGGTGAGAGTCTGTGGTGCGGTTGGTTGTTCGGTAGTTGGTTGTTCGGTAGTTGGCCGCTGGGATTTGGGCGAGCCAAGTAAGTGATGGAGTAGGCCAAACGGGGCCTGTTGTTCAGCGAGTTGCCCGGTGCATTGGCGGACAACCATTCCGCGATTGGCCGCTTGGGCACCGATGGCAGCGAGCATGGCGGATTTGCCAATTCCAGCCTCGCCAGCGATCACGATCCCCCGCCCGTTGCTCTGCTCGGCTGCTTGGAGATGCTCGTTGGCAAACGCAATCGCCTGATTTCGTCCGATCAGTTCACTATCCACACCTCGACGGTACGAAATCCCGCGGAAAAGCACCCTAGGGAAAACACCAGTTTTCGCAGATTTGTTTGGACTCGCGAAGGGCGTCTCTTACGACGGGAGGCGACCAGAGTACTGAAACAGGATTGAGAAGGGGCGGTCGACCCATTGCGGTTCGTCTCGTTGACAGTGGACAGTAAATTGCCCGCGAAGATCGACGATGCCCCGAAGATAAAACGCCTTTCCGGCTGGTGGAACTTAGGCAAGCGATGCGTAAACCGCACGGAGCAGTGTGTGGGCGCGATCGTCGCCAACGGTACCTTCGCCCATGCGATTCATTACATAGGCCATGGTGAATCCGGCGTCGACATCGTTGACCACAAGCGAGCCACCCCAGCCACCCCAATAGCAAACGTTCGCGTTGGGCGCGATTGGGTTGCGTGGCGAGTTCAGCCCATAACCGACACCAAAGGTCACACCGATTCCGAGCACCAAATCGCGTCCGGCTGCCTGAACATCAAAGATGCGCTCGACCGTTGCCGGAGTGAGCAGATCAACGCCGCGCGCAGACCCACCGTGTGAAACGGCGCACTGCGCGAGCGCGACGCTACGCGCATTGCCATGTCCTCCTGCCGCGGGAATTTCCGCTCGACGCCACGCCACATCCCACGATTGTTCGGCACGCAAACGTGGATTCGAGGCACGCGCCGGAATCGAATTGCGCTCCGGC
>JAYSVF010000281.1:0-41480 GCA_043718695.1 Acidimicrobiia bacterium
GACCGAAAAACCGGAGAACATCTCGGTGTGTGGAGTAGCTCGGTAGCTGAAGAGTATGTGCCGTACATGCGTCCACAGGACCACGGGCATCATCACGATACCCGTTGGTTCATGTTGGGGAACGGGAATCAGTCGCTACGCCTCGATGCTGGATCGCACCTGTTGAGTTTTGCTGCCCGCAAGCATAGCGATGAGGCCCTCGAAGCGGCCAGCATCCCGCCGGAACTCACACTCACTAGCGAAACGTATGTGTACGTAGATCATCGATTGCGAGGCGTCGGCACGGGATCGTGCGGCCCAGACACGCTGGTGCAATACCGCATCACGCCAGGACGATACCGGTGGAGCTGGATGCTGCGGGCCAACAACCTCAGCTGAGCCGCAATGGCGAAGTCATCTTCAGAACTTGTTGCAGGCGTCAATAAGGAGACGAAGCCGTCCGGGTTGACGCCGGTCGAATCTCAGCGCGATTCGTGCAAAATCAAGATGGTCTTGATCGGCCAATTCGGCGGGCAGGGGAGCAGACATGGTGATTCCTGATTCACCCGCGTACTTACCAAACTCAACATTTAGTGAAACGAGTTGTTCGGGAGTGGGGGCCCGGTGCAAACGGACAACCAGCGTGTCGCCGCTCCAGCGGAGTGAATGGTAATTCCGGTAAAAGCCGGTGATCTCCGCAACGGCTTCATCGACAGAGTTCGTGATGGTAAACAGCCGAAAATCCGTAGCGGAAATATAGCCTTCGTCAACAACCTTGTCGATGAAAGTGCGCCACGCTGTCCAGAAGCCGTGCCCCAGGCCCAAGAACACAATCGGCACCGGTTCTGCCTTGCCGGTTTGCACCAAAGTAAGGAGTTCAAAAGCCTCATCGAGCGTGCCAAAACCGCCGGGCATCACGATAAAACCTTGGCTCTCACGAAGCAATGCCAGTTTACGGGTGAAAAAGTACCGCATATCGACCAGGTTTTCGGGATCAACAAACTCATTCGCTTCACTTTCAAACGGCAAACGAATGGCCACACCGAGGGCGTGCCCACGACCCGCGCCTTCGAGACCCGCCGCCATGATCCCCGGCCCGGCGCCGGTCACAACCATCCAATTCTTGGCAGCCATCGCTGCGGCAACCTCGCGGGTGAGGGTATACAACGGATCGCTCTGTTGGGTGCGGGCGCTGCCGAAGATTGTGACTTTTTGACGATGACGGTGCGGGCCGAGCATGAGATAGCCATCGCGCATTTCTGTGAGTGCCGAAGCAGCGATCTTGAGATCGAGACGGCTCGCTCTACCTGAAGCCGCATCTGCCGCCATAGCAAGGGTGGTGCGCAGCAGGGAGCGAATCAGATCGCGGTTATCAAGCCGACCATCGTTGTCGCCACGAGAGACAAGCTGTGCGCTCAGGGAGTTCATCGTCGAACGAACCAGCGTCTCAAACTCCTTCAACGAGGAAGCTTCAGGGGACGCCACAGCCAATGGTGTTTGCTGCAAATCTGCCATCTCTTCACGCTACGGCGCTTTTCACGCACCCGGCGCGAACCTTGATAACGAACTGCTGCTGAACAAATCCGACCTTTGCTCGTTGAGCGCTCCGTTTCCAGATTGGGCTAGTGGCACGTGGGATTGTTCAGCTGGCGGCCACCAGCACCTCCAATCCGAGCGTGGGAACCAGTATCCGCAAATCCACGCGCAAACATGTGCAGGATCTGGTGCTTCTTGGAGATTCTGACTATGATACCCGGGCCACGACAGTGGCATCAAGCACCGCAAGGTGCGCTCCAGGGGAAAGAAGCACTACATGCGAAAAAACGTTGTAATGAGCGCGGCGGTTGGCCTCGCTATAACCGCTGGGATGGCCCAAACTGGCCTTCCAGCTTTTGCCGCAGGAGTCGCCAAAGTGGGCGGCGCATGCGTCAAGAAGCAAGTCAACAAAACGGTTGGCACATTGATCTGCAAAAAAGAAGGCTCCAAGTACATTTACCGAGCCATTGAAGTGAAAGCCGTAACCGCAGCCCCTGTCGCTGCGGCTGGGGCGTCAAACGCCGGTGAAGCTGCCGATGACCTCAAGGGAACGAAGATCACCTTCTTCCACTGGCGTGCCGAAGACAAAGACGTCTTGACCGACATCATCAAGGACTTCACCGCCAAAACCGGCATCGAAGTTGAACAATCGATCAAGAACTCGACCGACTACCAGTCACAAGCACTCCAGGACATCCTCGATGGCAAACCAGCCGACGTCTTCACGGCGTTCCGTGGTGCACAGTTCTTCAACATGGCCAAAGCCAATGGTGGCAGTGTTTGGCTCGACCTAAGTAACCAGCCATTCGTGAAGAATTACAACAAAAACCTCATCGCCCCCGGCGCCTACGAAGGCAAACAGCTCGGACTCCCGTACCAGCTTGTGTTCAACATGCCTGTCGTAAACACCGATCTTCTCAAGACGCTTGGCGTGAAGTTGCCAACCAACATCAACGATCTACAGCGCTTCTGCCAGACCGTCAAGGCCAAGGGTGTCACACCAATCGCCTGGCCTGGGGGAACCCGCGGTAACGCCGGACAGTTGTCGATGAACGGTCTTGTGATGAATGCTTTGCCTTCCGATGATGCGTTTGCCAAAATCGATACCGGTGCCGCTAAGGTCACCGATTTCTGGATGGTCAAGGCCCTGCAGGAATTCAAAGATGTTGCCTCCGACTGCTTTGGCGATAATCCGCTGGCCGTTCGTGACGATGGCGCACTTGCTGATTTTGCCACTGGCAAAGCCCTCATGCTTGCTACTGGCACCTTCTCAATGGGCCCAGCACTGCGTTTGAACCCAAACCTAAAGTTTGACCTTTACGTGCCGCTCACCAGCCCCGTAGGTCAAACACCAAAGTACGAAGGCATCTACAACGCGACCTTCATCGTTGGCGTAAATGCTCGTCAGAAAGATGCCAAAAAGCAAGCTGCTGCCATCAAGTTCGTTGACTGGTTGAGCCAAGCCGCCAACGCGGAGAAGTACGCCAACGGCACCTCGCAGCACTCCACGGTGAATGACGTGAAATACGTCAAGCAGGAACTCAAGGACACGGGTGTTTGGGCTGCCAAGCGTGTATTCCTCGCTCCGCGTTTTCAGTTCCTGAACCTCGACATTCGCAACGCTGTGGAAGATGCGTTCCTGGCTGTTGCCGGTGGCAAGGATGCCAAAGTTGCCGCAGCCGAAGCGCAGGCAATTATTGACCAGAAGCTTGGCAAGTAAGTACACATAAGAATTAGTGACTGCATGAAAGTGCGGTTCAACACGGGGTCAGCTGCGGACAATAATCCGATTGGCTGGCCCCGTGTTTGTTTCAGCCAAAGCAAGAGAAGCATTACGTATCACCTGGAGTGCCATGACGGCAACGATCTCACCCACCGCAGAGCTTTTGAAGGCCAATCGCCGAGCCAATAAAGATGCTGGGGCTCGTCGACGTCGGCCTCTGTATTTCTTTGCGCTTCCGGCCGTTGGTGTGTATGCCATGTTCTTCGTGGTGCCTACGTTCCAAGCGTTGTACTATTCATTCTTCAACTGGGAAGGCCCAGGAACCAGCCCGGCTTTTGTTGATATCGAGAACTACAAAACCAAACTCTTCGACGACACGACCTTTCAAAACAGTGTGTGGTCAAGCCTTCGGTTCATGTTGCTTGTGGTGGTGTTCCAAACCCTGCTGGCGCTTTGCCTTTCGCTTATGCTCACCAAGAACACCCGCGGAACCATCTTTCTTCGTTCGCTCTATTTCTTTCCCACCATCCTGTCCTCCAGTGCCGTGGCTTTTGTTTGGAACTTTGTCTATGACCCCTCCTCGGGTTTGGTTACCAGCGTGTTGGAAAAGCTTGGAATCAGCTACCGACCGGCGTTGATGGGCAGTCCAAAAACGGCGATCGTGTTTCTCGCCGTTGTGCAGGTTTGGTTCCATGCAGGCCAGATGATGGTGGTATTTGTTGCAGGACTGCAGCAAATTCCTCAGGACTACATCGAGGCCGCCGAAATCGATGGTGCAACCCGATGGCAACGATTCCGTTCAATCACTTGGCCTTTACTCGGCCCCGCCACAGCCATCGTGGTGGCGTACACCACCCTGCAATCGTTTCGTGCCTTCGATCTGGTTTACATAATGACCGAAGGTGGCCCGCTGAACTCCACACGGATACTCGGGTTCCACATCTACAAGACCGCGTTTGAATCGTTTAGCTTCGGGGCCGCAGCTGCGGAATCGGTGCTGTTCATGATATTGATCGCCACCGTTACCTTGATGCAGCGCAGAGTGCTCCGCTTCACCAAAGCCGATTTTGCCGGAGGTGCATGATGGCCGTTACCGCCCGCCCTGCCCAGCCGCACCCAGGCGCCACGAAAACCCCAACACAACGCATCGGACGATTTAGTTCCCGCGCACTTCTGGCCATCTACGCGCTTCTGATTGTTGTCCCCATCGTCGTTGTCGTGTTTGGCTCGTTCAAGAACCAATCGCAAATCATTCTCAACCCACTCGGTCCACCCTCAAAAGGGAACCTTGAGGGCTACCGAAAAGTAATCAGTGAACATATTTTCCGGGCGTTGAAGAACAGCACGATTGTGGTTTGCTTCTCGGTATCGCTCACCTTGCTAGCCGCTTCGCTCACTGCGTTTGCCGTAGCCCGTCTCGGTGGTTGGCGATCCAATGTGCTCTTTGGATTCTTCACCCTAGGTATGGCCGTACCAGCCCAGGTAAATGGGATTCAGCAGTACACCATGTTCAAAAGCGTGGGCCTCACCAACTCCCTCGTTGGGTTGGTCATCGTGAACATGGCCGTCACGCTGCCTGTCTCGGTGTTCATCCTCACGGGGTTCATGAAAACTCTGCCGAAGGAACTGTTCGAAGCGGGTGTTGTTGATGGGGCCAGCCAATGGAGACTGTACCGATCGATTGCGATGCCCCTATCGATGCCATCAGTTGCTGCCGTAGCGATCTTCTTGTTTGTGGCGCACTGGAACGATCTGTACTACCCGTTACTGTTCATCACCGACGAATCAAAGTGGACTCTGCCGCGAACGTTGGCCCAGTTGCGCGGCGAGTTCCTTACCGACTATCCCGCACTGTTTGCTGGTGTGGTAATTGCGAGTGCACCTATGGTCGCGGCGTATGTCTTTCTTCAACGGTGGTTCGTTGCGGGACTCACGAGCGGTGCCGTTAAGGGTTGAGCTCTTGCCACCCTGCTTCGCTTGAATCGGCGGCCGAAACAAACTCGACCGCCACTTCGCAAAAACCTGACCTCCGATAGGGCTGGCGGTCCCGTAGGCTCGATCAGGTGAGTCTCCAGCCAAACCTATCGGCATCGAAACTTGGCCCCCAGCAACGAGCTCGAGATCTTAAGAACGCACAGAGCGAAACCTTTGACGTGGTGGTGATTGGCGGGGGAGTAACCGGAACAGGGGTGGCCCTCGATGCTGCCAGCCGTGGGCTCACTGTTTGCTTGGTGGAACGACGCGACTATGCCGCCGGCACCTCCAGTCGGTCATCAAAGCTTGTGCACGGAGGACTTCGCTATCTAGAACAAAAGGACTTTGGGCTCGTGCGTGAAGCCCTGCACGAACGCAAAACGCTCATCCAAGACGTTGCCCCACACCTCGTCCGCCCCGCACCATTTCTTCTGCCGCTGCGCAAACACTACGAACGACCGTACATCGGCGCAGGCGTTTTGCTTTATGACATTTTGGCCGGACGAAATAGTGCAGTGCCGCACCACAGTCACCTCTCCAAAGCCCGATGCATGGAGACCTTCCCATCACTCAACCCTGATGCACTCATCGGGGGGATCCAGTATTACGACGCGCAAATTGACGACGCCCGGCATACGGTCGTAGTAGCCAGAACCGCGGCGGCTTACGGTGCAGCGTTACTGCCTGGTGTCGCCGTGGAGCGGATCCTGGTGGAAGGCGGCCACGCCGTTGGTGTTGAGGTAACAGACCGAGAAGCGCCAGGGAGTTCACCCTTTTGCATAAAAGGCCGTTCCGTGGTCAATGCCACGGGAGTATGGACATCGGAATTGGAACGCAGTGCTGGGGTACCGAATCCGTTGCAGGTAACGGCTTCCAAAGGCATCCACATCGTGGTGCCGCGCAGCCGCATTGATGCAACCACCGCATTGATCCTGCGGACCGATCGCAGCGTGTTGTTTTTGATTCCCTGGGGGGACCGTTGGCTCATAGGCACCACCGACACCCCCTGGTCCCACGATCTTGATCACCCCAGCGCCAGCCAAGCCGACATTCACTATGTCTTGTATTGGGCCAACACCATGTTGCGTGCCAACCTCACCCACGACGACGTGGTGGGTGTGTATTCAGGTCTACGTCCGCTGCTTTCTGGTGGCGCCACGACCACAACGAAACTCAGTAGGGAGCACGCCGTAAACAGAGCCATTCCCGGCTTGGTGAGCATTGCTGGTGGTAAGTACACAACGTATCGATTGATGGCCCGTGATGCGATTGATGCGCTGCAGCCTGATTTGGGTACCCTCGCCCCCAGCCCGACCGCCAAGATTGGTTTACTGGGCGCCGACGGACACGAGCGAGCCATGGCCACCCTGGCCAACCATGCAGCCACAAGCATGCTGCCCGCTGGAGGATTAGCCCACCTGGTTGCCCGGTACGGTTCAACGGCCAGTGAAGTGCTCGATGTGATTGCTGGCAACCCTTCGCTCGCAGCACCAATCGGAGCAGCGGAAGGACCAACGTCGAAAACGCTCCCTCCAGATCCCGAAACCTTCGATGGTGCCCATATGCCGTTCAGTGGTTCGCGTTACCTTTTGGGTGAAGCAGTGCACGCAGCAACCTACGAGGGCGCAATGCATGTCGACGATGTCCTCACCCGCCGAACCCGCCTATCTATTGAGGGCGATGATCGTGGGATCGTGGCTGCACCGGTCGTGGCTTCAGCGATGGGTGCGGTGCTTGGTTGGAGCGGATCGGTTGTTGATCAGGAAGCCAAACGGTATGGCGAACGGGTCAACGCGGAGCGCGCCGCAGAACGAGCAAACTCCGATCAAGAAGCCGACGATATCCGCCGTGCTATCCGAGATCCTAGGCTTACCCATACCCGGGCATGACCTCAACGTTCTGCACGCATAGTTGTTAGCGTCGCGGCTGTTCGTGTCGAGCTCGTCGCGAATTTTTTCAGCCGCTCCTGCTTCGACCGGCAACATCAAGGAAGGAATCAACGAAGATTCGATCGAGAACGTTCGACAGGGGACTACCGGCCAGGGTTCGACGTTTCTATAGGTCGGCCCTCATCGGCGCTCCAATCCGACCAGGACCCGGGATACAAACTTCCGGCTGGGAGTTTCGCAACGGCCATTGCCAGCAGGTTGTGACACGCTGTAACTCCTGAACCGCAGTGGCAAACTGCTGGCCGATCCGAGCGCACCCCAACTCGAGTGAAGCGTTCGCGGAGCTCGCCAACAGAGCGAAACTTTCCCGTCTCGGGATTGATGTTTTCTCCCCACGGGGCATTGAGCGCGCCAGGAATATGCCCAAAGCGCTTATCAACCGGATTAGGAACGCCGGCGAAGCGTTCCGCAGATCGGGCATCGAGAACCGTGACGGAGTCCCCTCGGCGTAACGCGTCAACCGCAACGGCATCAACTACCTGGTCGAGGGGCCAAGGTTTGGGCGTAAATGTCACGTTTTCGGGGGCAGCAGGCACATCGATGCTGAGCTCACCAAACCATGCAGAAATGCCACCGTCAAGCACCGCCACACGAATACCCAGCGCACTTAACATCCACCAAAGCCGGGCAGCGATAGACCCAGCTGCATCGTCGTAGGCCACCACGACACACTCGTCACCAATACCCGCCCGCTCCATAGCCGTTGCGAAGTTCTCGGGAAAGGGAAGTGGATGACGTCCGGGGCCAACATCTGGATCCCCGGCAAGGTCCTCATCCAGGTTGATGAACACGGCACCGGGAAGATGTCCAGCATCGTAGGCCGCCTCACCGGAACGACCATCCACATACCAACGAACATCAGCGACAACCAACAGCGGGTGGTCGAGGTGTTCGGCTAGCCAGGCGCCCGAAACAAGAGGACCGGGCAGCGAAAGTGAAGCCGTCGCGTCCGACGCTGATTGGGAAGAAGAGTGCACAATCGGAATCTAGTGCAGCAACGTGGAAGTTATCGTGCAGGCTTTTCTTTACGGGCCTCAGCACTACCAGGCAATTGCAGCGCTTAGGAAAGTGCCGCTGGCAACTCTGTGCTGTGGTTCGCTTCGACACGACCGTAGGCTGAATCGGCAAGGAACACGATGTAATCGAGGAGTGCGACATGGGATTCTGCTTGTCCCCGGGCCATGTTGCGCAGTACTAAACCTTGCATGGCCCAGGTGGAAAGATTGATGGCCAAGAGTGCGTCCTCGGGCGCGATCCCAGCCATATCGCGCAGCACCACGACAGCAAGCTCGTCGATCTCGTTTGAATGTGCGTTAAGCGTTGGCGCAATGGCCGCTCGCAACTCAGGATCACTGTAGGACGCAGCGAACAGCTCATAGGTCCACGCCATTTCGTGATGCGAAAGTAGGTCCCAAAGCGTGTCGAGTAGTTGCCGACGTTCTACCGGTTGTGGAAGTAGCGAGATGCTCTCAAGAAGGCGACCTGTATGTCGATCCAGGGCAAGCTGCAACGAGGCCCTGGTGAGGTCATACTTAGTAGGGAAATAGCGGAAAAGGGTACCTTCACTCATTCCGCTACGCTTGGCCACATCGGCAGTACGCATACGATTGTAACCCACGCCCTCCAAAGTGAGTCTCGATGCTTCAAGCACTTTGTCGAGAGATAAGGCACGTCGTTCAGTGTTCTTCATGGTTACTTTCAGTGCGGAACATTGCAAAAACTTCCATTTGAACGTAGAAGTAGCGAAGTGTAGTTGGATGTCCGCTACCGGTGCGACTGGTACAACCATTACGACAGCGAACCGGTCAGCATCGTCTCAGCTGAGCCTTTGGTGTTTCCTTACCCTAAAACGTGTCTATGGCGTGCGCCATCGATTACCTGAGCGATCTAACAAACGATCGGATTCAGGCGGCCCCCAAGTGCCGGAGTTGTAACGGGCGAGAGGATGATCTGGATCAGCAAACGCTTGCAGAAGCGGGTCAACGATTCGCCATGCTTCAGCTACCTCATCGGCTCGAATGAACAGCGTGGAATCACCATGGAATGCATCGAGAAGTAGGCGTTCATATCCGTCGAGATCTTCCTCGTGAAACTGTTCGTCGTACTTAAAATCCATCGAGGCAGTGCGAACCACAAACGCCTGACCGGGAACTTTGGCACCGAAACGAAGTGAAATTCCCGAATCTGGCTGAATGCGAACGATGAGTGAGTTTGGCTCGAGTTTCTTCGACATCCGGGCAGCAAAAGGAAGATGAGGTGCCCTTCTGAAATGCATTGCCACCTCAGTCACTCGTTTTTGGAGTCTCTTACCCGTGCGAACGTAAATGGGCACGCCGGCCCAACGCCAGTTGTCCACGGCGAGCCGCATGGCAACAAAGGTTTCGGTTTGGCTCTTGGGGTTTACTCCCTCTTCGCCGCGGTACCCAATCGCCTTTTCCCCATCTACCAAGCCCTCATCGTATTGACCTCGCACAACCTCGGTAGCAATTGAACGCTCATCAAAGCTCACGATCGAACGCAAGGCCTTCACTTTTTCATCGCGGATACCGGTTGAGTCCATCGACCCGGGAGCTTCCATCAACGTGAGTGCAAGGACCTGCATGACGTGATTCTGTACGATGTCGCGCAGCGCCCCGGCTTCTTCATAGAAACCTCCACGATGGCCCACGCCGAGTGATTCGGCCACCGTGATCTCGACATGGTCTACGTAGTTACGGTTCCACAACGGCTCGAAAATGGTGTTCGAAAAACGCAAAGCCAGCAGGTTTTGAACGGTCTCCTTACCAAGATAATGATCGATACGGAAGACCTGTGACTCATCAAACGAAGCGTGCACGGTGGCATCGAGTGCGGCAGCACTGGCACCATCGTGACCGTAGGGTTTTTCGATGACGACTCGAACGAAGCCTTCGGGCGTCGTTGGTTTGTTGAGTCCCGAAGCGCCCAAGCCGTTGATGATCAAGGGGAACGTGCTCGGCGGAGCCGCGAAATAGAACACTCGATTTCCGGTCCCTGCTGGGATCCCAGCGGCAATATCAACCTCGCCAAGAACCTGGTGGAGTCGTTCGAAACACTTTGGATCCGAATAGTCACCGGTGATGTAACGAAACGTCGCCGCAAGTGGACCCCACGTTTCAGCGAAATCGGGGGCCGCGTCGGTCATGCGGGTACGAAAATCAGCGTCGGAAAATTCGGTGCGTGCGACCCCGATTACCGTGAAACCTTTTGCGAGAAATCCTCTGGCCCACAGTTCCGATAAGGCTGGCATCAGTTTGCGAGACGTGAGATCACCCGACGCCCCAAAAATGATCATCGCGCTTAGCGGTGCCGTGACTTGACTTTCAGCCATCATTCCTCATTTGCCTTTTTCCTGCTGATCTAACGAACACGTCATGATCGGGCCGTTCTATTTGGACAGGAACTCTGTGGCTCGCTCGCCCATGGTGGCAAGCAGATCTTCAAAACTCTTCGCGAACGAAGCCACGCCTTCGCGCTCCAAGACCGTGGCTACCTCGTCCATGTCAATGCCTATTGCTGCCAGGGCCGCCCAATTGTGATGTGCTTCGGCGATGGCTGAAGTTGCATCAACGGTTCGTGCAAGTTTGCCGTGATTATCGAATGCTTCAAGTGTGGGTTCTGGGAGCGTGTTGACACTGTTCGGGCCAATCAAGGTGTCAACGTACAGCGTGTCGGGGAACGATGGATTCTTTGTAGACGTTGACGCCCAGAGAGGACGTTGTGGGCGTGCACCGAGGGCTGCCAAACGTTCCCAACGTGGTCCACTAAAACGGTTGAGGAACAATTGATACGCGAGCACACCTTGAGAAATGGCCGCCTTTCCAATCAGAACCTGGGCCTCAGGCGTGCCAAGAACTCCCAGCCGCTTATCCACTTCGGAATCAACTCGGCTGATGAAGAACGAAGCAACGCTGGCCACGGTCGAAAGATCGGTTGCACCATTCGCAGCGTAGGCCTCAAGCCCGGCAATGTATGCCTCGATGACGGCGGCATAACGGTCGAGAGAAAAGATGAGGGTGACGTTGATATCGCGACCCTCGGTAATCATTTGTTTGATCGCGCCGATGCCCTGCGGTGTTGCTGGGATCTTGACCATGAGATTGGTGCGCTCAACCCGGGTATGGAGGTCGCGGGCCGCAAGTGTGGTGCCTTCGGTTGAAGCCGCCAGGGTGGGGGACACTTCAAGCGATACGTAACCATCGACACCTTTTGATGATGCGGCCACACCGGCCAGCACATCGCACGCTCCGCGTACATCGTCAATAGCCATGATCCAATACGAATCTTCTACCGAGTGACCGGCTTTGACGAGTTCAGCCAACTGCGTGTCGTAATCGTGTGAACCGCCGATGGCCTTTTGAAAGATCGTGGGGTTGCTCGTCACGCCTCGCACCCCTCGCTCAACCAACTTGGCTAGCGTGCCATCGGCAAGGTAAGCGCGCTTGAGATTATCGACCCAGGGACTTTGGCCCTGTTCGGCGGAGAGACGATGGAGAAGATTTGAAGCCATAATAAAACCTCTTGGGTGAGTTAAGTCTTGTTGAACGGTTGCCGTGTTGAAGTTCAGATAAGCCGAGTGTGGTCCCGCATGCAGAGCCACAAATTACTTGTAGATGCTTGCCGGTCAGGGCATTAGTCGTCGTCACCTTCGAGGAGCAGGAGCGCAGCTTCGGTAACAGAATCTGGACCGAAGCCGTATTCGGCCATGAGTTTCTCGGCGGGAGCCGATGCACCCCATGTATCAACGGTTACGGCGAGATCAGCCCAACGTTCCCAACCAAATGAGGTGCCGGCCTCGCAAGCCACCACGGGAATCCCAGAGGGGAAGACCGATTCCACGTAGTCCTCATCCTGACCATCGAAACGGTCCCACGAGGGCATAGAAACAACCTGCGCGTGGTAGCCCTCGGCGGCCAAATTCTTCGCAGCCACCACGCAATGTTGAACCTCAGAACCCGTGCCCACAAGAACTACATCGGGCTCGCCCCCTTCGGCCTCAACGAGTACGTAGGCACCCCGCGCCACACCTTCGGTCGCCCGTTCCTTGGTGCCAACCAACACCGGCAACTTTTGGCGGGACAACACCAAAGCCACCGGTCCCTCAGCATCGGTAATACTGGTGCGCCACGCTGCAGCCGTCTCGTTTGCATCGGCCGGACGGAATAACGAAAGGCCAGGCATTGCGCGCAACGAAGCAAGATGCTCGATGGGCTGATGGGTGGGGCCGTCTTCACCCACGCCGAGCGAATCATGCGTCCACGAATAAATCACCTGTGCACCGCTAATCGCCGCAACTCGAACGGCGCCACGCATGTAATCGCTGAACACAAAGAATGTTCCACCGATTGGCAGCAGCCCACCGTGGGCCGCCATGCCGTTCATGATTCCGCCCATGCCGTGTTCGCGAATACCAAAGTGAATCAAACGACCTTCAGGCGTGGCCGAGGAGAAGATGCCGGCGCCGTTGATTTTCGTTCCGGTGTTGCCGGTGAGATCAGCCCCACCACCAATAAGTGCACCTACGGTTGGAATAAGCGCATTGAGGCATTCTCCGCTGGCGGCCCGGGTAGCAACTTCTTTACCTGGTTCGTAAACCGGCAGGTTGGCATCCCAGCCATCGGGCAAATCGCCATTCATCAATGCATCAAACTGTGCGCCTCGTTCTCCAGCCGCCGTGATTCGTTCAGCCCAGGCCTGGACCTTTGTGCTTCCCTTTTTGCCGGCGGCGCGGCAACGAGCGAGCGCCTCGCTATCGACGAAGAAGTCCTCAGCCGGAAGACCGATTAGCACCTTGGTTTTGGCAATTTCTTCAGGCCCAAAGACCTCACCATGTGCCGCCGACGTATCAGTACGACCCGGAGATGGAAACCCGATATGGCTGCGCAACACAATCATTGACGGCTTATCGGTAACGGCCATTGCCCGGCGAAGTGCCGCCTCGAGCGCATCAAAATCGTTCGCAATCTCACCGACCTCTTCCACATGCCAGCCGTAAGATCGGAACCGCATTGCGGCATCGTCGGTAACGGTGAGTTCAGTAGGGCCGTCGATAGTGATGTGGTTGTCGTCATAGACGCACACCAATTTGCCTAACCCAAGGTGCCCGGCCATCGACGCGGCTTCATGACTAATGCCTTCCATAAGATCACCGTCACTCACGATGGCAAAGGTGTGGTGGTCACAAAGATCTGCACCCATACGAGCGCGAAGGTTGGCTTCAGCGATAGCCATGCCGACAGCGTTGGCGATGCCTTGACCGAGCGGACCAGTAGTGACTTCAACCCCAATCGTGTGGCCAACTTCGGGATGGCCCGGAGTTAGTGAGCCCCACTGACGGAACTTTTTGATGTCATCAAGCTCAAGGCCGTAACCCTGCAAAAACAGCGTGGAGTACAGCAGGATCGAGGCATGGCCAGGAGAGAGCACGAAACGGTCGCGGTCAAACCAATCCGGTGACTCAGCATCATGGTTCATGACTCGGGTCCACAACACGTGCATCAGCGGCGCTAGGGCCATTGCCGTACCCGAATGCCCACTGTTTGCAGCCTGAGGGGCATCAAGCGACAAGCCGCGCACAACATCGACCGCCTTCTGATCAAGGGCGTCATAACCGGTGGCGGGAACGGCTAGTTCAGCAGGTGATACAGACATGTGAGGTCCTTTGGTTTTCATGGTCTTGCGGGCCGGAAACCCGGCTTAGACGGAACAGGGTTGGGTCAGCGGAAAAGAGGAGGCGTGATTGGGAGCAGCGAGAGACGTTGAACGGCCGGTGTTGAAACCGCAATGGCCACGCTATCGGCCTTCAGCTACCGCCCGAGCGATTTCAGTTGCTACACGAGCATTGTTCTCGGCCAGGGCCAAGTTCGCCCCAATGCTGCGCCCCGCCGTAGCTTCGGCCATTCGGCCCAGAACGTATGGAGTGAGCGCCCCACCCCGGATTCCCGCAAACTCGGCCTCGCTTAGCGCCTGCTCGATTGCATTGTTGAGGTCCTCCGCTGGAAGGGCCGCTGCTTCAGGAATTGGATTCGCAACCACCACGCCGCCAGGAATACCCAGCGATGAACGGGCGGCGAAAATAGCGGCAACTTCCTTGGCAGTCTCCACCCGATGAGGGACCGGAAAACCACTGGAACGAGTGTAAAACGCCGGAAAATCATTCGTTTGATAACCGAGAACGGGAACACCCAAGGTGTCGAAGTACTCGAGTGTTTTGCCAAGATCAAGAAACGCTTTCGCGCCAGCGGTGACGGTGATCACGTGATGTCGCGCCAATGCCCCAAGATCGGCACTCACATCGCCAGTGAGGCGATCCTCGCGGTGCACGCCCCCTATGCCCCCCGTCGCAAAAACCTTGACCCCAGCCGCGGCCGCCAAAGCCACCGTCGCAGAGACCGTGGTTACGCCCACATCCCACTTTTGTGCGACAGCGACGGGCAAATCACGCTCCGCGCATTTTCGGGTTCCGCCCAGAACAAGCTGCGCTTCCTCAGGGTCAATACCCACACGGGCAACCCCATTGATCACACACGTGAGGGCGGGCACACCACCACCGGCACGAATAATCGCGCTGCATCGTTCCAACACCTCAGCATTAAACGGCACGGGAAGACCCAATGTTGACGAAATGGTCGATTCCAAAGCCACGATGGGCACACCATTTCGAAGGGCTTCAGCGACGCTTGCGTGCACCAGGAGTGAGGACGGCGGCTGGGGCAGGCTCGGAGACATAGAACCAACTTTAGGGCGGCCACCGTCTGGAGAAGAGCCCCCCGGAACGTTGGGAGACGAACGGCTCACCGATTTCCCACCGCAGCAATGCCATGATCGGTGCCGTGCTTCTCGAATCTGATGCCCCGATTTCTTCGAAGCCACCCTGGGTACGGTGGCTTCTGTTGGGGCTCATGGCGGTTGTGATTGCCGCAATCGCTGCGTTCGTGGTTGTGAAACAGGGAAGCGGTGAAGATGATGAAGCTGCGGTCAACGAAGCCTCTGCCGAGCTTCTTGTTCCCAATCTTTGCGCGCTAAACACCTTGGTCGAAAACAAGGAACTAGCAAAAGCAAGCCGCTACTTTTGGGACCGTATTCATCTCAATACGCATTTGATTGGTTCGTTGTTACTTGATGGTCATCGGGCCGAAGCCATGAATGTCACCAGGGCCAAAGCCACCGTTGAAGCCGATATGCGAATTCTGTCGCCCAACTTGGCCACCTCAGTGCCCACGCTTCTTGACAAAACGCGCATCGGGGTTACAGCGTTGAACCTGCAAGGTGCCGATATTCCTTGCTCGGGCGAACCCACCGGTCGATTTTCCGTGAGCGCACCCTAAAATGCCAAGCACCAATACTGACTTAACCCACCTGCTGCTCCAATCTGGTACCGGTGACATCGATGCCTTTGACGAGCTTGTTCGCCAAACCCAACACGATGTTCATCGCTTCTGTCTAAGCTTGGTTGGCGCAAACGAGGCCAATGACATCGCCCAGGAAACATTTCTGCGGGCCTGGCGATCAGCGGCGACCTTCACAGGATCGGCGAGCGGACGAACGTGGTTGTTTGGGGTGGCTCGAAACGTTGCCGCTGACCATCGTCGACGTTTTGCGAGACGAAACCGGATACGTAGCTTTGTCAGCTTCTCCTCTGCAGCAACGAGTAACAAAGAACCCGATACCGCATTCTCCAAGCCCATAACCGTTGATCCCGGGCAACGTCACCGATTCGATGAGTACGGCGCGCTCCACGAACTTGTGGAGATGCTCGAACCTGACCGCAAAGAGGCCTTTGTGCTCACGCAGTTGATTGGTTTCAGTTATGCCGAAGTCGCCGAGATCTGTTCGGTTCCTGTCGGCACGATTCGGTCCCGCGTGGCTCGGGCCCGAGAATCACTCGCCGTCGCGTACCTCGCCGCCCAGGAGCCCCGAATGCAAGTTATCCAGGCTACGAGCGAGTCCCCGGAGTTTCATGACCGAGTGAAGCGGGCCTAATTCATGATCGTTTTTCCCACCAAATCGATCCCTCGACCAGCGTTTGTGTCAACGTTTGTGCCAGCGTTGTTGACCATGGTGTTTTCAAGCGGTCGTCGGCTTTTTGGCTTCATTTCCGCGCTTCTGGCTTCGGTAGTTTTGTCCCTGGTGTTTGGCGCCAGCTCAGCCGCAGCACACTCCGCGGCAAACTCACCGGCCTCGAACTACCGTACAAAGATGCTCACCGTTGAGCCAGCAAGTGATGCCTACGAAGTAGCCGTCATCGAAACGGGTATTCGGTTTTCATTGCGCTGGAAATCGGGTCCTGAACTTATCGTTCCCGATTACGACGGGTACCCGTACCTTCGGATCGGTCCAAAAGGTGTCGAGGAAAACCAACAGTCGAATGCGAAATACCTCAACAGTTCTCGCTTTGGATCAGACACGATTCCCGATGGCCTGAAACCGGAAGGCCGGCCGGAATGGAAGCGGATTTCCACGGAATCGGTCGGCCGTTGGCATGATCACCGCATCCACTGGATGTCCTCAGAGCTTCCCGAGTCCGTGGTCGCAGAGCCCGGGAAATCTCACATTCTGCCCACCGCACCCATTGTGTTCACCGCTGGCCCCACAACCGTTACGGCCACCACCGAAATGCGCTGGACCCCGGGGCCCAGCGCCACGCCCTATTGGGCGCTAGCGGCACTCCTCGCACTCATCGCGATTGGATCTGCCCTCTGGGCCCGAAACAATCTCAACCGCCGACGCATCGCCGTGCGAATCGCATGCGCGCTTTGTGCCGTACTTGTCGTTGCCGACGTGGTGCATCTCGTTGGAATTTCCTTCGGTGTGGTTGGCCCGCTAGGTGAAGGCTTAGGCCGAATGGTCTCAGTCGGTTTCGTGTCGTTGGCAGCATGGGTGATTGCGCTACTCGGCATCACCCTTGCACTGCGCAACCGGCTCGACGCACCGTACCTTCTCACCTTTAGCGCCGCACTTATGGCCGTTGTTGGTGGCTTCGCCGACCTGGGGGTGTTATCGAAAAGCAGTCTCCCCGTGGCTTTTGGCGACGGAGGGCCAGCATTGGTGCGCATCCTTGTAGCGACCACTCTTGGACTGGGCTTAGGTGTGGCAATTGCTGGAGTGATGCTCACCACACCAATACGCGTGCTGAACGACGCGCCGGGGGGAGAACGCTTGCCCGGAGCCGATTACCCCCATGTTCAAACTGGATCAGTCACTGAACCCGCCACCCCGAAGGCAACCGCAAAGGGCTGGGAGCTAGACTGAGGACGCTGCTTCAAATGCCTTCGAAGGAATCTTCTGGATCGGGAAGGATCGATTCTTCCACCGGAGCAAACGGCAAGATATCCGCCAAATAGGCCTGCACCGCAGCCTCCAGCCCAACGTCGGTACCGGCAGCCTCCGACAGGTACCAGCGGTGCTCCAAAATCTGATGAAACGCCTCGGCATCGGGCAGACGGGTATGAAGATCCGTAGGGATGGCGGCGATCGTGGGCGCATACACGTTGCTAAGCCAGTCATATGCAGCTAGAGCATCAGGAATCGCTGCGCCTCGCGCCTGCTCCAAATCCGAACGATGACCCTCGATACTGTTGAGCAAACGACGAGCCTGGTTCTCGTCGGCCTCAATACCGGTGAGCTGCGCCAACCGACGACGATGATGCCCAACCTCAACTACCCGTGGCACGACCGAAACCCGGCTGCCATCGGCCGAAGTGCGCATCCGATATTCACCAATATCGAAACCCAACGCATTGAGTCTGCGGGTACGGGCATCGAGTCGATGCCGATCACCAAACTCAACAATTTCCTCCTCGTTCAGCTCAGCCCAAAGACGCTCGTAGCGAAACAGCAACTCCTCGCTAATAGCTTCCGGATCGACATCCTCAGGAAGCCGTCCACCCGCAGCAAGGTCAAGTAACTCGCCACCAACGTTCTCCGTCGCAATGGTCAAATCGTGAGCACGTTGACCAGAAGACAAACGATGATCGCTTAGTACCCCCGTTTCAGCATCAACCAGGTACGCCGTGAGCGCACCAGCATCACGACGGAACAAGGCGTTGGACAACGAACAATCACCCCAAAAGAACCCCTCAAGATGCAAACGCACTAAGAGCACCGAGAGCGCATCAAGCAACTGAGTTCGCAAATTCTGCTCGCCACGACCCTGGAACAAGTAGCGGTAAGGCATAGAAAAACTCAGGTGCCGGGTGATGAGTGCAGCCGCCGGAGGAGCATCGGCTTGTCCATCGTCGTCGGCAACGGTTAAGCGAAGCCCGCGGCTCAACACCACACCGACTGCCTCAACAACAGGGAGACCACGATCGGCCAAGCCGCGTAACAGCGCGTATTCGTGCGAAGCCATCTCCGGGGTGGTTTCCTTTACCGCATAGACCGCGCCGTCGTAATGGACGAACCGCACAACGTGGCGCGAAACCCCTCGGGCTACATCAACAAGACGTCCACCCGTCCAGGAACGCAGGGGGGAATTCCAATCCAAATCAAGGAAATCGGGATGTCCCGCACGGGCAATGATCTCCAAAGCGCTCATGGGTAGATCGTGACACGTCACGCTTGGAATCGTGGACACCAGAAATCTTCCAAAACCAGCAAAAACCGTGGCAGGTGCCGATCTGAACGGTTGCGCCCCAGTAGCCTCTACGCCGTGACAAACGAGAAACGTCAGCGCCAAGACCTCAACCGCCAAGCCAAGGTAGAGCAGATCAAATCTGTTGAACTCAAAGCTTCCGCCACCGCCAAACGCAACCGGGTTCTCACCCTCATTGCAGCCGTAGTCGGCGTGATCGGGCTCATCCTGCTTGCCGCAAAGTGCACCGGATCCAGCGATCCGACCGTCGACACCACGATCGCCGAGGACACTATTGCCCCCGAGGTCACCACACCCGTGAACCCGGCCCTCGCGAACAAGCCAGTGATCACCATCCCCAAAACCCCGAAGCCAACGAAACTAGAAGTTAAAGACCTTGTTGTGGGTTCCGGGCCCGAAATAGCCGCAGGTGACGATGTCGTGATGCAGTATGCAGGCTCTTCGTGGTCAACCGGCGAAGAGTTTGACTCCAGCTGGAGCCGTGGCAAGACCCCGTTCCCTGTCCAGAATGTGGGTCAAGCCGGCGTGATTGCTGGATGGAACCAAGGTTTGATTGGCATGAAAGAGGGCGGTCGCCGCCAAATCATTATCCCGCCCGACCTTGGCTATGGCGAAGCTGGCAGTCCACCCAAAATCGGCAAGAACGAAACCCTGATTTTTGTTGTCGACGCTGAGAAGGTTACGAAAGTTGCTCAACCTGCCGGAGCGACTGCCGCCCCACCAGCGGCCACCAGTGCGACTGCGGCTACAACGGCACCGGCTGCCACCAAAGCTCCTGCGAGCGCAACAACAACTTCGAAAGCGCCGTAGTCAACCATCGGTCATGGGCCTCCGCCCATATCAACCCGACCTTGACTGCCAGCAACCCCGCTGAGCGTGAACAACAAACAAATTCCGCTGAACCCCACGACGACCGACGGAAACCCGTCGGTCGTCGTGGTTGAACAAGATCTCAGTTCTACAGGTACGGAAACCAAACCTCGGCGCAACGGAAATCCTGGTGTTCCCACCGTTCGCAAAGTAATGATGCGGACGCTTAAAACCGCCGTCTTCGTCTTCTTCGTTTTTTACTTCCTACCGGTGCAAATCGCCAGTAACCGTGAAACAGTAAGCAGGCTGCAGAACGTCAATCTTTGGTTGCTCCTGCTTGGTTTGGCGCTGGAACTATCGGCACTATTGGCTTACTCTCAGCTCACCCGGGCAGCCCTTGCCGAGGCGGCCCCCAAACTGACCATCGTGTTCCGTGTGCAACTTGCCACTAAAGCCGTGACCAACGTGGTTCCGGGCGGCAGCGCTGCTGGGCCTGCTTTGGGATATCGGCTGTTCATCCTCGCCGGTGTTGACTCGACCGCAGCTGGATTTGGACTGGCCGCAGCGGGCATTGGTTCCGCTCTCGTGCTCAATCTCCTGCTGTTCGTGGCGCTCCTAGTTTCCATCCCGCTTTCGGGAGTAAACCCCGGCTACGTAACCGCAGCGCTCGTTGCCGTGTTCGTGTTGGCGGCGTTGTTCATCATAATCATCGCCTTTTTGCGGGGAGCCGATACCGCAGAACGCCTCGTGGCCTCCTTGGCCCGGCACTTCTCGTTTCTGAAACCCGATCGTGTCGGCGCCCTCATACAACGTGTGGCCCATCGTATTACCGAGCTCACCAAAGACCCAGCGCTGCTTCGTCGGCTGGTGTTTTGGGCGCTCATGAATTGGATCCTCGATGCCATGGCGCTCTGGGTGTTTCTGCGAGCGTTTGATCTCTCGTTGCGCCCGGAACTTGTTCTCGTAGCGTTTTGTGTCGCCAATGTCTCCGTAGCCATTCCCTTGACTCCCGGGGGGATCGGGGTGTTTGAAACCGTTGTTATTCCACTCCTCGGAGCTGGTCTCACCGCAACGTACGGGGTGAGCTCCTATCGCCTGGCTGCCTATTGGCTACCCATTCCTCTTGGTGCGGCAACCTACTTTTCGTTGCGCGCCGGTCCCTGGAAACTTAGCCGTACCGACGAGCTTTCGCGGTTGCGTGATGAGGCAGCTTCTGTGCTCGCGACGGGCGAAAGTGTTTTCGATTGGACCGATCGCATTACCGAAGACGCTATCAACGACCGCATCTCTGCAGCTGCCGAAGCGGCCGCAGCCAAAGGCGATGTGGTGATCCGGGCCGATCGGGCTGAGCCCGGTTCTGTTCGCTCCGGTGAGGTTGCGCCACCGAACTCCGCCCCGCGGCCTTCAAACGTTGAACGAAGGTTCTAGGGCCGGACGCGCAAACAACTCTTTTGGGCTGAACCCTACGTTTTGCGGCAGCACGAACAACGACGGTCTGGAGAAGCCCACCCGCTAGCCCAAGCAAAGCCCGGGCCGCCAGGTTCATCCGTCGGTATCTCGTTCTACGCAGCTGGTGAAGTGGTGACTTCTTTGCGGGCGCACGCCACACATCGGTAGGTGATCACCTTGTCGAGCACACTCATTGGAATCATAGTTTTCTGCAGTACTTCTTGACCACAGCCATCGCAGGCAATGATCACACCAACTTGTTCAACGGGAGCAGCCATGCCCTGCAACGTAGCGCACAACCAGTGTCGACCCCGTCAGGGCACGAAACTTTCGTGGGATCTGGGAAATGGCTACCCAACGAGCTTTTTGCCGATGATTTCTTTCATGATTTCCGTTGTACCCCCGTAGATCGTGGTTATCCGGGCGTCGATATAGGCACGGCCAATTGGGTACTCCATCATGTAGCCGTATCCGCCGTGTAGCTGGACGCAGGTATCGGTGACCTTCTTTTGCAACTCGGTGCACCACCACTTGGCCATCGCTGCCTCTTCTGCGGTGAGCGTTCCGGCATTGAGTTGTTGAATACATCGGTCGACGAACACCTGGCCGATTTCTACTTCCGTCGCCATTTCTGCAAGGCGAAACTTGGAGTTTTGAAACATGGCAATAGGTTGCCCGAAGGCTTTACGTTCACGGGTGTATTCAAGCGTCCAACCTAAGGCGGCTTTTGCCGAAGCAACACCCGCCACGGCAATAGAGAGACGCTCCTGGGGCAAGTTTCGCACCAGGTTCAAAAAGCCTTCGCCTTCTTTACCCAACACGTTAGCTACCGGAACTTGCACATCGGTAAAGAACAACTCGGCCGTGTCTTGGCTGTGCATGCCCACCTTTTCGAGGTTGCGTCCCCGTTCAAAACCGGGCATGCCCCGCTCTAACACCAGCAACGTCATGCCCTTGTGCTTCAGCGAGGGGTCAGTCTTTACTGCCGTGATCACGAGATCGGCGTTAATGCCGTTGGTGATGAACGTCTTGGAACCATTCACCACGTAGTGGTCGCCATCGCGCATTGCCGTAGTGCCCATTGAGGCAAGGTCACTGCCGATTTGGGGTTCAGTCATGGCTATGGCGGTAATGAGTTCGCCGGAGCAGATGCCGGGGAGCCACCGTGCTTTTTGTTCGTCGTTCGTGAGCTCCAAAAAGTAGGGGAGCGTAATGTCATTTACTAAGGTAAGACCCAGACCAGCGCCACCCGAGCCTGCGTACATAAGCTCTTCGCCAATGATGGCGTTAAAGGTGTAGTCACTGGTTCCGCCGCCGCCGAAGGATTCCGGGGCTTGCAGTGCGAGGAAGCCAGCATCCCCAGCCGATTTGAACAATTCACGCGGTACGATCCCGTTGGCATCCCATGTGGCGACATTTGGAGTGATCTCTTTCTTGACAAAACGCCGAAACGAGTCACGGAACATGAGATGGGTTTCGTCGAAAATGTTGCGATCCATGTGCCCAACGTTACTGGGCTTACCATCGCCCCTCGAGGCCACCAGTTGAAAGAACCCGACCTACTTTTTCTTGACCACCTTGGTATCGCCGATTTTGTGGCCACAAACGGCGAACCCGAAGGTGATGTAATCGGCACTTACGGCTTTGAATGGATCGGTCCACGCAGCCTCATTGGGCTTAGCGACCGCCAAAGCCAAGGCCTTCTCCGTTGCGGTCAACAAATCGGCATATTCCTTGCGATCGGCTGCCGGAGCTTGCAAGAGTCGGAGGTTGGCAATGGTGCCCTCCAGCTGACTCTTCGCAACGTTCCGAATGAATTGGCCTACCTCGGCAGGTTTCGCAACCCTCTTCTTGCTGGTTTTTGCGCCCGAGGCTTGAGCAATGGTGTATTTCTCGTACTCCTTGGCCGCAGCAAGGAGTGACTCGTTTGAAGCTTTGCAGATTGCGTCGGCACTGTTGATTAAAGCCTGGCGGGTGGGCGTAGCGCCTTGTACCAACGGTGCATTGAGAAAACCAACGGCGACCACGGTCACCGATGCCAACGCTAAAGCACCAACTGCCCCGACAATCGAACGAGTACGGGCACGGGGAGAAACGGAACGACGGATTTCTTGAGGCAACATCACCCTAAAATCATCGCACCGAATCGGTCCTTGCCTAGACCAGCAGCGAATTTCGCACCTCGGTTCGCCACGTTTGGTGAGCCCTCGTTTTTTCGTTTTGCCAAACCGTTCTCTGGGAACAACGATGGAGTGATTGGTCTACCGGAGACCAAACAGCATCATCGGCATTTTTCGCAAGAGCGACCTGGTCGCGGTGGATCCTGCCGGATGAAATGGAGTCCAAAGCCATGAGTGATCGAGTTCTTTGCACCATAACCAACGGTGTAGCCGACGTGCGGATGAACCGTGCTGACAAAATTAACGCCCTTGATGGCGCCATGTTTGCCGGCCTTGTCGAGGTCGGCGAATCCTTGCGGACGAACCCGTCGGTTCGAGCAGTGGTGCTTTCAGGTGAAGGGCGCGGGTTTTGCGCAGGGCTCGACTTTGGGAGCTTTCAAGCAATGGCCGGCGGCGGCGCGAGCCTGGATCGTGTGCTTCCCTCGAACGGCGAGCCCGATGATCCCTCGAAGTTGCCGGGCAAGATAACGCATCTGGGTCAGCAGGCTTGCTGGATCTGGCAGGAGATTCCGGTTCCCGTGATTGCGGCCGTGCACGGGGTGGCTCTCGGCGGAGGCTGCCAAATCGCGCTCGGTGCCGATATGCGGTACGTGACGCCAGATGCGCAAATGTCGGTACTGGAAATCCGCTGGGGTCTGCTGCCCGATATGACGGGAACACAAATGCTTCCCCGACTTGTTGGCCTCGATGTCGCCAAGGAGCTCACCTTTAGCGGACGTATGGTTCGTGGCGAAGAGGCCGTTGCCATTGGTTTGGCCACACGTGTGTGCGCGAATCCATTGGAGGAAGCGCTCGCTACGGCCCACGAAATCGCTGGTAAAAGCCCCGAAGCCGTACGAGGCGCGAAAGCGTTGCTGAACATGGCCGGACAGGTTTCGATTGCGGAAGGCTTCGCTGCGGAGCGACGAGAAATTAAGAAACTCATCGGCTCACCCAATCAGGTCGAGGCGGTCACAGCGTTCTTCGAGAAGCGCCCGGCGAAATACTCTGATTCGGTGTAGAAAAACCAGGTTGTGAAGTGGACTCCTAAACCCTCAACCTGAATATTTTTCTTGGTTTCTTGACTTGTTCGAAAATTGTCATACCCCCTCCTTAGGCTTGTTGGTGAGCTTCCTCCTCACCCGCAAATCAGCACCCTCTCGTGAACTTCAGCTTGCGCTTTAGCTTCACCTGATCGGATTGGCCTTGGTTTGCGGCATGCACTTTTCCAAGGAACGAGGAATATCCCATGAACACAACTATCACTATTACTGGCAACGTCACCCGTGATCCGGAGCTGCGCTTCACGGCTTCAGGAGTCGCCACCGCAAGTTTCACCGTGGCCGTCAACCGTCGAATCAACACACGCAACAACACTGCCCCTACTGAAGTGGTTTCGTTCTTTACCGTTGTTGCTTGGAACACACTGGCCGAGAATGCATGCATCAGTCTCACCAAGGGTTCCCGTGTGGTTGTGAGCGGCCGGCTGGAACAGCGAAGCTGGCAAACTGCGGCAGGCGAAAAGCGAACCGTGTACGAGCTTGTCGCCGATGAAATTGGTGCATCCTTACGCTTCGCTAGTGCCGCTATCGAGCGCAATCAGCGCCAAGGCGCTTCCTTGGATGACCTTCGTTCGATCGTGCTTGATGCGCCACCGTCTGATTCCGAAAACGAACAGGGGTTTGAGCAGAGCCACACGGAGTTCGCAGCCGAGGATCTCGTTGATTCAGTTGATGATCACCAAGATCACGATCTGCATGACCGAGAACTTGTTGGTGCGGCTTCCTAGTTCGAGTAGTTGCCGCCCCAGATGCCCAAAAGCAGCTGGGGCGGCTTCTGGTTTCAGACGCACAAAGATCAGGTCAAATCAAATCAGACAGGCAGCCGCAAGATTTGGGAGCAGTCGTGGTTAATTCGAGTGACGTACTGCTAGTTCCTTCTGGTTGGTTGGCGTCTGTACATCCTGATCGATACATTGGGCGAGGGAAGCTGGGCGTCATCGTTTCAAGCTGCTAACGCTAGGGCGCTCATGTCCAGTGACGACCAGCAAGAATTGGACGCTTTCGTTCGCGATTCGCAAATTGAGCAAAGGGTTGGAAACATGACTTCGGGAACCACGACTAGCTGGAACTACGCCGATGTTTGGGAAACGATCGCTCGGGCAATTCCCGGTAATCCCGCCCAAATCTGTGGGGAACGCACCTACAGCTGGCAGGAGTTCAACCAGCGAGCCAACGCGCTTTCGGCGGATTTACTTTCGGCTGGTCTTGGACATCAAGCAAAGGTTGCGGCGTATCTGTGGAACGGGCCCGAGTACCTCGAAACATATTTTGCGGCTTTCAAGGCCGGCCTCGTTCCGGTGAACACCAACTATCGGTATGGCTCCGAAGAAATTCGTTACCTGTTTGATAACGCCGATGCCGAGGCGGTGGTGTTCCATGCCAGTTTCGCTCCAATAATCGAGACGGTACGCGCACAGCTACCCAAGGTCAAGCGGTGGTACGGGGTGGTTGACCCCGCCGCTTCAGGTGCGGAACCTTCGGCGTTGCCTTCGTGGGCATTCGATTACGAAGCCATTGTGGCGAACGACGTCGCAAAAGGCAACGCAGAGGCTGAGGGCGGCAATGTTGTCGCTCCGTGGGGTCGTTCGGGCGACGATTTGATGTTTCTGTACACCGGTGGCACAACAGGAATGCCAAAAGGCGTGATGTGGCGTCAAGATGACATTTTTCGGGTCCTAGGATTTGGAGGCAACCCAATCTATGGAGCTGAGCCGGTTGGGTCGCTTGAGGAGCTTGCCGATCGGCTCGTCGCCCCAACCCATAGGGTTCCTCGTCAGCTTCCTGCGTGCCCCTTGATGCATGGAACGGGCCAGTTTTCTGCCTTTATTGCCCTAGGTCTTGGGGGAGTGGTGGCCACGCTTGCCACCCGTACCTTTTCCGCCGAAGAGCTCTTTGATGCGGTCGTGGAGCATCAACTCAATTCGCTGGTGATTGTTGGTGATGCCTTTGCGCGCCCCCTGTTGAGTGCGCTGAACGCAAACCCGAATCGCTGGGATCTTTCGTCACTCCACATGATTTCGAGCTCAGGCGTCATGTGGTCAACCGAAGTTAAGGAAGGCTTGCTTGAGCATCTGCCACAAGTGATTCTGTTTGATAGTTACGGTTCATCGGAAGCGGTAGGCCTCGGTGCAAGTGTTTCTACCAAAGACAATGCCGAAAAGACTGCGAAATTCGCCTTAGGCCCAACCGTGCACGTTTTCACCGATGAAAACGTTCGGGTGCAAGCAGGATCGGATCTCACCGGATTCGTGGCCATCAGCGGTTTCCTGCCGATGGGCTATTACAAAGACCCGGAGAAAACGGCGAAAACGTTTCGAACCATTGAAGGCACGCGCTACTCGGTACCCGGTGATTATGCCCAGGTGCTGGCGGATGGATCGCTCCACCTGCTTGGTCGCGGGTCGGTGTGCATCAACTCCGGGGGTGAGAAAATCTTTCCGGAGGAGGTCGAAGAAGTCCTCAAACAACACGACCTTATTCGTGATGCCGTATGCGTAGGCCTGCCCGACGAGCGTTTCGGTGAAATAATCTGCGCGCTTATCGAGCTATCGGGAGAGCAGGAACCTGAAGAGGCAGACGTTATTGAATTCGTTCGCGAACGCCTGGCCCGTTACAAATCCCCTCGCACGGTGTTGGTGATTCCAACGATTGGCAGGAGCCCGGCCGGCAAGGTCGATTACAAAGCCTTAACCGCCCATGCCAGAGCGGTGTCCCAACGCTGATTTCTTTGCGGCCAACGCCCCGTCACCGCATGAAAGGGGACACGGCACAAGAGTTTGTTCAAGAGCCCTCAGCGGCCGAAAGCGGTGTGTCAGTTTTGGGTTGCGGTGACTGGCCCGCCCGCAGAACACGCAATGGTGTCGTAGTTAGGTGCGTGTTCGGAATGAACAAAGTGGTGCCCGGCTCATCAGGAAGGGCCACTTCAACCATGGCACCATGGAGCTTGTGAACCAATACAGGCTGCGCAAACTCAGGTATCGCATCAGACTGGATCCGGTCACCTTTGCTCATGATTTTGGAAAGAAAGCGACCAGCAGCTATTTCGGATGCGGTGGCTCTCCCGCCCAAACCGGTGAGAAGCGCAATCGCTAACGCTATTGACCCCACAAGACCGGTAGTGATCAGGTCAACTATTTTGGTGTCGATTCCAATTTGGCCGATGGCCAGCAGCGTAAAAATCGCGCTCACGATGGTTCGCACCAATCGGGCAATTTGGGGCTGAGGACTTCCGGTCGCACGAAGAACCGATGCACCAACGGCGTTACTTACCAGCGTGGCAATGGCCCCACCACCGAGAATAAAGAGCGTGGCGACGAGAAGCTTCGGTACGAAGGCAATGATGCTTTTGGGCATTGTTGCCAGGCTGTCCGGATCTCCGATGCCCAAGGCAACGATTACTGCCGCGCCGAGCGCAATCGCAAAGCAAACGCTTCCGAGTGGTTCTGCCAGTTCACGAAGCTTGTCTGGCCGACTTTGTTTGCTTAGCGTGGACCGAATACGAGCCGCAATAAATGTTGCCACTAACACGCCGGCAACAACGACGCCCAAGGCGATTAACCAGCGCATAAGGCGACCACATTACGACGTTGCTAACCAAGCTGCGAAATTCTTCACGTTTGTTCGGAGGTTTGGTTGGTTAGGGCGCTGCGTTTTACCGGCGTTTTCGAAGGTTGTTGCTGCTGAAGGCCGACAACGAAACTCAGTCAGCCTTGAAAAACAAAGCCATTGCCGTGCTGAATCCCACGCCCAACATGTCGAGGGAAACGGCGAAGGCGCCGGTATCGGCGCGCTCCGCAGTGCGATCTAGCAAGCGGGCTACGAGGTCAACCGGCACGTCAACGGCCTCGGAAAGCGCTGTCCGCACCGAATCGGAGAGAGTGTGGAGGGACTCATAGGCGTCACCAATTTCGGGGTGTGCGATGAGGTATTTTTCGAAACGATCGGGATCGTGTTCGAGCCAGAAATCGAGTTTCTTTTTTCGGTCAAAGGTGAGTGCGGTCATTTCCACTCCGATAATGCGGTTGCCAAAAGCCGTCTCGCCCGAAAAAGCCGGGTTTTGATGGTGGGCAGGGGAAGGTCGAGGGCGTCGCTAATGTCCTCGTAGGACAGGTGTTCTATCTCTCTCAGAATTACTACGGTGCGAGAGAGTTCGTCAAGGGTGTCAAGGGCGGTCCACAGCTCGTCAATCATGATCTTTCCCGCAACTTCGCGGTGCGGGCTGATGCCCTGATCTTGTTCAGGGAGGGTGCCAGGGTCTCGTACATCTTCACGGCGTTTGCGTAACGTGGAGATAGCCGTGTTGTGGGTGATTCTCAATGCCCAGGACCGCAGGGAGGCATCACCTCGGAACGTTGAAGCCGCTTGCCAGGCTTTCAACAGGCTTTCCTGCACGACGTCTTCGGCGAGACTTTTGTCTCGCACAATCGATCGGGCAATGCGGAACATTGAGGGGGAGTGCACCTCCACGAGTTCGCGGAGTATGTCATCGGCACTTCGTACCGGTGGTTCAGACAGGTCGATTAGCTGAGTGTGGCCCAGTTCGTCGATAGTGGCTGTTCCTGACATGCCTTAAGTACGCCTAGCAATAGGTTGAAGTCGCGCATTTTCCCGGTTCAGGGCCGAGATTTGGGTGTATTTGGGAGTGCCGCACCACGGCGTGTGGGTATTCACCCTCTGGTTTTCGTGTGCGTTCACGTTCCAAGGTCTAGCGCGTTCGAAAGGTCTTACTTTCAACTTTCCGCCCTTGCTGACGCCTTTGTCGCGACACGTGTTGTCACGAAAAGGTCGGCTCTTCCCACCAAGGGTAAACCGCAGGTAAATCGGTGGTCGGCGATCCGGAAAATGCTGCCGGACGTTTCTCCAAAAAGCTCTGAACCCCTTCGAGCGCATCGGGACCCTTGCCCAGTTGCAAGACGGCCCAGGAATCAACCTTGTGGGCTTCCATGGGGTGATCGGCTCCAAGCATGCGCCACAACATATGTCGAGTTACGGCAACAGAAACCGCGGAGGTGTTGTTGGCTATCTCAAGAGCTAGTGCGCGGGCTGCGGGCAAAAGGTCATCGGGTGCGTGGATACTGCGCACGAGCTTTCCGGCGAGGGCTTCTTCGGCGGTAAAAACTCGCCCGGTCAGGCACCATTCCGCAGCTTGGGAGATGCCAACGATGCGGGGAAGGAACCAGCTTGATGCTGCTTCGGGAACGATCCCTCGGCGTGCAAACACGAACCCCATTTTCGCATCGGTGGAGGCGAGACGGATATCCATAGGGAGGGTCATGGTGATACCAATGCCCACTGCCGGGCCGTTGATGGCGGCAATCAGGGGCTTGTTACATTTGAAGGCACGGAGCGTAACGAGGCCTCCGGTGTCTCGAACCGCTTCAGGGTTTGGTGTTTCTGTTCGCGCTGTTGAGCCGTAATCAAAGGTTTTCGCGCCGCCAGAGAGATCAGCCCCTGCGCAAAATCCTCGCCCGGCGCCGGTCACGATCACTGCTCGCACCTCATCGCAGTTGTCGGCAAAGTCGTAGGCGGCCATGACCTCTTTTGCCATGGTGCCAGTGAACGCATTGAGCTTGTCAGGACGATTGAGCGTGATGGTGAGGATCCGTTCTTCGATTTCGCAAACGATTTCGCTGAACACGGGCGGGACTGAATTCGACATGACTGCAATCTTGGCACCGCCGGCCCAGAAGTTCCTAAGGCGGGTTGGGCGAGTTGGGCGGATTGAGAAAGACGCGAGTTGACTGCGTTTGGTTTGTTTGTCACCAAACAAGTTCGGCGCCCCCAGTTTCGTTCTCCGAGGAAGTACTTTCAAAGGTGTGCGTCGTGTTGCTTTTGTGGTGTTGATCGGAGTGGTTCTCGCTCCGGGTGCAGTTTTTCGCGCTTCGGTCTCGGGTGCTCAGGGGTCGAACGCGGTCTCGTTGACCGAAAAGCCGAGTACCGACGGTATTTCTTCGTCGAGGACGGCGGTCAAATCTACGGTGGAGGTTGAATCGGCGAGGTCAACCACATCGATCTCGGTGCCTACCGCTGTTTCAACAGTGAATACCCGCGCTTCGGGCCCTAGGACTGCTGTCGTTTCCACGTTGTTGCCGGCCAAAACGGTGCCCGACATTGTGGTTCGCAAAGGTGTCGCTGTGTTGAGGGTGGAGCGAGTCTTGGCGGGCGGAGCGTTTCGGTTTTCGGTTCCGCTGCGAACGGTGAGACCCAAAACGCTTGAACGTTCGGCGCGGAAGCTGGCGAATCGGGGAATCACGGGTGCGGAAACATTGCGTCCCGAGGTGTTCTTTGGACTGTTCACGACGGCATCACCAGCGAAGAAAGGTGTTGACGGCGTTGTTCGGCCTCTGTTCTGCAAACGGCCTGTGTGGGTGGTGCGCTTCCCAAAGGTTCCGGGTAATCGGCAAAGTGGTGTGGTGATTCCGAGAAACAACAAGACGGCAACCACGCTGGATCTTTCAGTAACCACCGAAATCGTGGTGATCATTGATGACGCCACCGCAGTTGAAGTTCGTCGCAGTGAATACCGCCCAGAACTCAGGTCTCCCACACCAACCAATGCCGTCCGTTGCCCGAGCCCCGAAGTGCCGACGACCACAAAACGTTTGCCGGTGACTACAAAAGTCCGTGGTTGAACAGGTCTGGGAGAGTGCTGGATGATGCGACCTAGACAAGTCGCAAATTGGGAAAACGGAGCCAATTGATGCTTACAGACGCATTTATTCAGCAGACTTCTAAGGCCCGGGCTGAAACACTCGGAATGTTAACTCTTTGTATGTGTGCGTAAGGCTTCCGCGAGAACGCTAGGGCAATCGGTCATGATCCCATCAACCCCACAGGCAAGAAGTTCGCGCATATCTGCTGGGTCGTCGATCGTCCACACGTGCACGGCGAGCCCAGCTCCATGTGCCGCGGAAACCAGCTCGGGCGTAACCACGAGCGCTCCATCGAATCGCATCGGAATCTGGAAAGCGACTTGGCCCGGTAGGCCCTTGGGGATTTGTTTGCCTTCCCACAAAAGTCCTGCGGATTCCAGCGTTTGGGTGGGGCCTAGCGAGGTGTGGATCTCAGGCGCATAGGCCCGGAAACGTTCAAGGGCAACATCATGAAATGACGCAACAATTACGTCGCTGGCCCGGCCGTAGCGTCGCAAGGTGTCGGCAAGATCGCGTTCGTAACCACGAACCTTTGGCGAAGTTTCTTTGATGTCGAAATTGATGAACGTACTGGTGAATTCCGTGAGCACCTCATCGAGACTGGCGATTCCAAACTCTGCGTTCGAGGGGAATTTTCCTCGGAGCACGTAAGCGTCGTGGTTTGCGTGGTGATCGGCGTGCTGATCTTCGGTGAGCTGTTCCGTCCACCAAAATGCGTTGTCGAGTATTCGGAGTTCGGCGAAGGTCATCTCCGCAATCGCGCCTGTTTTGTTTGTCGTTTGATTGACCGTGGAATCATGGCAAACCACTAAGACCCCGTCGGCGGTCTGGTGAACATCGAGTTCCAAAGCATCGGCGCCTAGACCGATAGCCCGACGCAAGGCGAACAGGGTGCTCGATGGGGCTTCGCGAGCGCCGCCTTGATGGGCATAGTGCAGTACACGTCGATCGAGCCACGGGTTGATCCATTCCACAGTAACGAGGGTAGCGGCCGTGCCGGGCTCCCAGACGTCAGCCCTTTCGAAGCCCACGGCAAATACGAACCGCGTCGGCTAAAAACGCCAAAGGGGCGATCCGTGAGGACCGCCCTACTTAGCTTTTGTTTTGCGCTTTATGACGTGCCCAGCCGATAGGCCAGCGGTCCATGAAGCACACAACACTGTTTTGTGCGGCGAAGCCGGACGCCCGAACTTCGGCTCGGCGAAAGTTTCCTCTCGGCGAGACCTTCTAGCTAGGGAAGCTTGCTCGCATCGTAGGTTGCCTCTATTTGACCGGTTCCGTTCATGGCGAGCGTTCCTACGATGACGCTTGAGGCGTTCATCGTGTTTGTGCCGCCAAGGTGGGCTTGGGATTTGAGGCCGTAGATCGTGCCGACGTTGAAGGTTGTGTTCCCTTGCATATTCAGTTCGTTGGTGTTTGCTCGATCAAAGAAGATCGAGATTCCCTTCTGCGAACCGCTCGTGGGAGCCTTGAGCGTCAAGGTCGAGATTGCGCCTGTGCGTATTGACCCTGCACCAGTAACGTTTGATGGTGTACACGGTGCGGGCATGCCGGAACTTGCAGATTTACACGTGAAGTACAGAGACACTTCCTCGGCTCCGGAACTTCCCGTAGTGAACTCGGCCATACCCTTCAGGTTGACTGGACCGGTGAAGAAGTATTGACCGGCTTTCAGAATGAGCTTCGTGCCTGTTGCCCCGCCTGCTTCCAAACCGTTATAAACGCCTGGGTTCAGGGTTAGGGTCTTGCCAGCCCAACCAATCGTGGAATTGTAGATTCCTGAGGGCAAGGTAGTGTCTGTTCTGATGTAGCCGGGTGTCGATCTGGCTATCCAGGCAGGATTCGGGGTTGGAACCGATACGTAGGCAAGTGGGTCTGCCCGGAGTGGTTGTGCGGTTCTCAAGTTTGCAGGCGGTACGCCTCCGCTCCAGATAACGCCGCCCACAACATTGGCAAACTTGCCACTAGGAGTTGTAAGCACCATTCCTCCATTGACGTCAAGCGCCGCGGGCGACGAACTGTGGATATAGATGTCTCCACCTATGGCCTTCAAGTGATTCGTTGAACCGGAGTTTCTCGTGGTTGTTCCGCTTGGCAACATCACACAGATCGCACACATCCCTGGGTCAACGGCGGCAATGGTTGTGGTTGTCGTCGTAGGTGGAACGGTTGTCGACGTTGTGGTGGTTGCTACTGTGGCTGCGCATGCGGTGATCGAGACGCCATCGAGTTTGACCCAGTCTCTGTCGGTTACCGAGGCCTTGACTCTTACTTTTGCTGTTCCGACTGGTGCGGTGAGCTTCCAGCGGAACGGTCCTCCAACGAGGCCTGGAGCGACATCAACGTCGGTGTCCATCGGCAGGGCGCTGAAGGAGAGCACCGCACCTGCGCTGTTGAGGAACTCCATGGCCACCTGAGCGTTGTTGGTTGGATCGTGTGTGCCACCGTAGAACGTGGTTTCGTACTGCGTTCCGGGGGTTGCAGAAACGGTCTGGTAAATGCTTCCATTCGCGCTAACCCAGGCCAGTTTCGTGCCTTCCCGAGCCCAACCACTTCCAACGGACGGGCTATTTGTTCCGGCCCATGCAGAGGTCCAGCCACTCTCGAACCCGCCATTGGTCAACAGGTTTCCTGGCGCACAAGGACCGACGGTTGAAACCGCTGGTGTTGTCGTTGTTGTTGTTGGTGCAACCGTTGTTGTTGGGGCAGCAGTTGTAGTCGGTGCGATGGTTGCAACGGTGGTTGTGGCTGCCGCCGCCGTTGTGGTGGTTGTTCCGCTTCCTCCCGGGGCAACTGTGGTGGTCGTTCCACTACCTGCGACGGTTGTGGTCGTCACGCCACTGCTTGGGACGGTGGTTGTGGTTACTCCAGTACCTGCCACGGTTGTGGTTGTTACACCACTGCTTGGGACGGTAGTTGTGGTTCCTCCACCTCCTGCGACGGTGGTTGTGGTCACGTCTGTAATGCCTGCAACCGTGGTGGTTGTCGTGCCGTCGCCGACTACGGTGGTGGTTGTCGTATCGGTTGGATCTTCGCTGCTCTCGTCGGTGGGGGTGAGATTTTGTCCGGCTTCGATTCCGGTGATGGTCGCGGTTGCCTCGGCGCTGATCGTATTTGCACCGATTGATTGTCCGAAGAGGGCTTTTGTCCTGGCAGGAAGTACAACCCGCACGCGAGCTGGAACCGTCGATGACCCCGTGAAAATGGAGAAACAGTTGCTCTTCAGGGCCGGATTCGTGGTGTAGCCCTCAGGTAATTCTCCGCACAGCTCCCCGGGGATTACCTCGTCAAAGTTGAGTCCGGGAAAGTTTCGTTTCGCCGCGTAGCTTGCCTCGTTGAGCGCCATGTTGACTGCCGCAACTCGTCGAGCGTCAAACTGTTGCCTTTCCTGTTCTGACTGTTCTTCTGGCGTGCCGAAAGTGGGCGTCAGCACGAACGTCTTCGACATTTCGGCGTCAAAAGTCTGCACGCCAGCAAAAGCGGCACTGTCTGCAGCCGATTGCGACTTTCGCTGTGTCTGCATGGCATTGCCCATGTCAACAGCAAAAGAGACAGATCCGAGCAAAACGACCGACACGATGATGGTCAAAATTGCGGTTGCTCCATCTTCACGTTTTGAGGATGTACTTCGAAGTAATCGGTTCATTTGGTTTCCTGTTCGACTGAGTTTTGCGGTTTTTGCCGTGTGGTTTTGTGGTGCTGATGTTGCGTTAGGTATTTGCGGAAAGCTTTGGTTTTGTTGACTAGTTGTCACAAGCGCTCCAGCCGTTTGCTGTGTCAAGGGGTGTGTCGGAGAACTGCCCGGCGCCTGGGATATCGACGTTGAGTAGCGTTTGTGGAGTCTCTGGGATCAACATGTCGACCCTTGTTTTGAAGACTCTGTCGTCGAACATCGAGCTCATGAAGCCCGATCTGGACTTGCTGTGCATTTGCAAACACACCACGAGGGAGTTGCCTCGCTCGAACGGCCAGTTATTCCCGGGTTGGCGGACGCCGTTCACGTACTTGACGACCCGCACCGCCGCACGAACATCTAGGCCAGAATCGATTCCGTAGAATCTGGCCAAACAGACAATGTGTTGGGCCAACTCGGATCTCACCGTGTCGAGTGCTGCGTCGCCAGTTGTTGTTGTTTGGTAGGTCCCAGGGCAAATCATGAGCCCTGCTTGGTTCACAGCAGCTCGGCGGGCAACCTCGCGGTTCACTGCCCGTAGCTTTGTTGTGTCAGACAGAACGAACCCGAGGTCGATACTTCCGAAAAGGAGAGTCACGAGGAGCGGGAGGACCATTGCGAACTCCACAGCGGCGGCTCCCGCTTCAACCAGGCCTCTCGATGGCCTGGCAACGCGGGAAGCCACGGCCTTCAACCTTCGTAGTGTTGGCGCGCTTACTTTCACCCTGGAACTATCGGTGCCGTCGTGCACTTTCTGTAGTCACCGGGTCAAGAAAAACTCGCTTAAAGTGAGATTGTATCTTTTGACCCAGAAGATGGGCCGATCGGCCCAATTCGGCCGATCAGCTAAGAATTGCTCAAGCGACCCTTAAAAGGGGTCGAGATTTGTGTATGCGTTTCCGTACTATCCGTCGTCGCGGGTCTTTTCCTCGTGCTCGGATCGGGGAGAAGTCTGAGGCTTCACTGCCCCGGGGTCACTCGAGGACTTTGTCTCGGTCGACCTCGTTTCGGGAACTTCGACGGGAACGTCGTGAGTCGGGAGCGTCCATGGTCGAGTTCGCCCTAATCGCGCTGCCCTTTTTCATGATCATTTTCGGAATCATTGACTTCAGCATTTTGATCTTCGACATGCACTCGGCAAATGCTGGGGCTCGCGCTAGCGCTCGATTCGTTGGCACAGGAGAACTGGAAACCCGCACAGACTGTGCAATGGATTTCAACAACAATTTCGACCCCCCAGCAGTTACGCCCGCAGAAATTGCCAACCTCAATGTTCAGATTGAGAACCTCAAACGCGTCATTTGCATGACAAAGAATCGTTCCCATCTCAACCCCAACCGGATTCGGGTTCTGATTCGTTTCGAGGACAAAGTGAACCCACGGCTAAAAGCCCAGAATCCGATTGAGCCAGGCGACTCAGTGGTGGTTTGCATGATGACCCGCATCTCTTCGCTCACTCGGTTGTACAGCTCGATTCTCGACGATCGATCGTTGAATACGACTACCCGAGCTCGTCTCGAGGGCGGGCAGGGATTCGATTACGCAAAGCTGACCGAGGGTGGCGAACGGCCGCTTCCTGGTGAAACGTGGAACGACTGTTACAAGGCTCTCACTGGAGTTCCAGTGGGCTGGAGCGAATCCACCGCCCCATAGTTTGCCCTGGCAGGTCCAGGAGCACGGCCGGTTTGATTAACGAGGTTCGCCTGGAGGCAGCGGAGTTCTGATGAAGAAGCAGCCCAGCCTCTTGTTTCTTTTGCGTTGTTTGTATCTGAAGGCGCGGTTGTAAGCCGGATTTACGGCTTCAACAGGCTCGATCGAAGCGAACCTCGACATGCGAGAGTACCCCCCCCCGACATAGTCGTAGCAGAAAAATTCGCGTTCATGGGTGGTTAGGTTTGCCTGCATAGCCCGGTTTCGACCGCAGTCCCAAAAGTTTGGTTTGGCTCGCCGGCTGTAAGCGCACGAGGTTCCGGCTAATTGGTTGGCAACTCCACTGTTGAGATGATTATTATGAGCATCACATCTAGAGCGGTTGAGGGACGGGCCCGTTGACACCGCGGCAACCAGTGCAATGCACCAGGTGCCAATGCCCGCACGATGAAAGGAGCATTGGAGCAATTCGTTTGCATCAAGTCTCGCTGTAGCGAGACTTCAAATCGACCGTGGACGCCAATATCTGGTGCCATGCATCTCGCTAGTTGGTGTCCCAGACCGCCCCGCCGGTTCCAGCACTCACCACCCGACTACCAAATTTCAAACACCTGTTTTCGACAGGTCCTTCAATCAAGGAGTCACAACATGTCCGCATCCTGGGGATTTGAAACCCGCCAAATTCACGCCGGCTCTTCGCCCGATCCCACCACGGGGGCCAGGGCTACGCCGATTTATCAAACCACTGCTTATGCTTTCCGGGATACGGAGCATGCCGCGAACCTGTTCGGTCTCACGGAGATGGGCAACATTTACACGCGAATCATGAATCCCACGCAAGATGTGTTGGAACAGCGCATTGCCAGCCTCGAAGGCGGTGTTGCTGCGTTGGTGGTAGCAAGCGGCCAGGCTGCAGAAACGATGGCCATTTTAAACCTGGCCGAAGCGGGCGACCACATCGTGGCTAGCGCGTCGCTCTACGGGGGCACGTACAACCTGTTCCACTACAACATGCCCAAGATGGGTATCACCGTGGACTTCGTCGACGATCCAGATGATCTTGATGCGTGGCGAAAAGCAATCAAGCCGAACACCAAAGCGCTTTACGGCGAAATTATAGGCAATCCCAAAGGGGATGTTCTCGACGTGGCAGGTGTAGCCGCGGTCGCCCACGAAAATGGAATTCCGCTGATTGTTGACAACACTTTGGCGACTCCTTACCTTTGCCGCCCCATCGAGCATGGCGCCGACATTGTCGTACATTCACTTACGAAATTCATAGGTGGACATGGCACTTCTATCGGTGGGTGCATAGTTGATAGCGGCAAGTTTGACTGGTCTGCTTCAGGCAAGTTCCCCATGCTCACCGAGCCCGATCCGAGCTATCACGGCCTAAAGTACTGGGAGGCGGTTGGTCCGATCGCGTACATCATCAAGGCGCGCGTGCAGTTGCTACGCGATTACGGGGCAGCGATTGCGCCGTTTAACTCCTTCCTCCTGATCCAAGGCGCCGAGACGCTAAGCGTACGTATGGATCGTCATTGCGCCAACGCCATGGCCATCGCTACATATCTCGAAGGTCACCCAGATGTGGAAGTGGTTCGCTATCCCGGGTTGGCTTCGTCGCCTTGGAAGACACAGGCCGAAAAATACTTGCCGAATGGTGCTGGCGGCATTTTGAACTTTGAACTGAAAGGTGGCATCGAAGCCGGACGCAAGTTCGTGGAATCGGTGCAGTTGTTCACCCACCTCGCCAATCTTGGAGATCTTCGCAGCTTGATCATTCATCCCGCCAGTACTACCCACAGCCAGTTGAGTGGCGAAGAGCAACTCGCTACGGGCGTAACGCCTGGGTTGCTTCGCTTGTCGATCGGCCTTGAGACTGTTGCCGACCTGATCGCTGATCTCGAAATCGGATTCGCGGCTGCCCGGAGCTAAGCCGTAAAAGGTCCTTTTCGGTTGCCGGTTCATTGGAGCCGGCAACCGCTTTGCAGTAGAAACGCGCCAATGGGGGCACCCTTCTCCTAGCTGACGTGCGTGGCGTTCGGTTGCGCCGTACAAAATGCACGGCGCTGCGCTTGATTGACCCCTCGCCTTTGGGTCGGGCTTGTAACCAACAACAAGGAATTCGTGACAAACACCGAAGATATCGGGCAAACAATTGGGCCATGGCGAACGGTTTGGCGTCCGGGCGATGAGCCGGGAAACCGGCGTTTCGTTTCTGTGGGGGACCTGTCACTTGAGCGTGGCGGGATGCTTCCGAACGTGGTTGTTTGCTATGAGATGTTCGGCTCGCTGAATGCCGACAGATCGAATGCAGTGTTGGTGTTACACGGTTTCACCGCGGATTCCCACGGCGCTGGCTCCACCGGCCCCGGGCATCCTGAACCGGGCTGGTGGGATGGAGTCATTGGGCCGGGAAAAGGTGTAGATACCGACAAATTCTGCGTCGTTGTGCCCAATGCCCTTGGAGGCTGCCAAGGCACAACGGGTCCGGGACAATTGGCCGAGGATGGCAAACCTTGGGGGTCACGCTGGCCGGTCACCACAATTCGTGACATGGTCGCAGCCGAGCGTCTTTTGGCCGACGCACTGGGGATCGAGCGGTGGCACGGCGCAGTTGGCGTATCGCTAGGCGGAATGCGAGCGCTGGAGTGGGCCGTGGGTTCACCGGAGCGTGTTGCCCGTGCGGTGATCATTGGCGTGGGTTCGCAGGCCACAGCCGAGCAGATTGCCTACCAAGCCATCCAAATGGAAATCATCGCTTCTGACCCGGAGTTTCATTGTGGTGACTATTACGACAAAGGGGATGGTCGGGGTCCGGTGAAGGGCATGGCGTTGGCTCGAAAACTCGGTCATCTCACCTACCGGAGCGAAATTGAAATGCATCAACGTTTCGGTAATCGCCCTGAAGCGGGGGAGGATCCGCTTTCGCCTCTTCGAGGTTCGGGACGTTTTGGAGTGATGTCGTATTTGGATTACGCCGGTGTGCGGTTGGAGCGGCGGTTTGACCCGAATACGTACTTAGCTATCAACGAAGCTATGAACATGCACGATATTGGCCGTGATCGTGGAGGTGTGAACGCGGCAATGGGACGTATTACCGCTGAACTTACCGTTGCTGGGATGGAGGAGGACCGGCTGTATCCGATTCGACTGCAAAAGATGTTGGTTGCCGAAGCACCGCGGGCAACGGAATTGCATGTGGTTCGTTCAGCTGTAGGTCATGACGCGTTTTTGACTGAAGACGCAACGATGTCTGGACTTATCGCTCCTGCATTGAACACTTAGCGCCTAAGCCGTACTCAAGAAAACTTTTCCGAATCAAGGGCCGGTTAACTGCACCTCGCAGTTGACCGGCCTTGTTCTTTGGAGTCAACGGAGTTCGACAAGCGATATTCATCGGATCAGTTTCAAACAGAGATTCGCAGAACAGCGTCAACTATCACTTGTGGGCGCATCTGGCCAGACTGGAGGAGTCGGATTTGCTGCGGTTCTGAAATACATCTTCAGGGCCGCCAGCATCGTGACGATAGCTATCCCGTGATCACCCTGTCCGCTCCGAGCCCAAATGAGGATGTTTTGCCGCAGCTTCAGGGTGCCACTAGAGCTCCAGTCCCACAAATCGGCGAAGTCGAAGCGGTAGTTTTTGGCGAATCAGGTTTACCTCTCGGTACGTTGCACGCCGGGGGCCCGCAGCCCACGCACTTCTCGGTTGGGGCCAGTGGGCTCGTTCCTGTGAAACGGAAGCCGTGGATAAGGATCGTCAGCGCACTGTTTTTTGTGGCGATGGTGACTGGGCTGTATGCAAACCGCTCCTTGGCTACTGATGTTTGGGGTGAGCTGCATCGCATTTCGGTTCGTTCGATGGTGTGGTTGGCGTTACTGCTTTGCGCCCACAAGCTCTCTCACGGTGTGCTTCATGCGGCTTCGGTTCCGGGGCTGCGATTGCGGCGGGCGGTCGTGGCTACCGAAGCCTATGTAGGTGCTTCAAATTCTGTGGTGGGTGGAGCAGGGATTGGCACGGCCTTGCGAATTGCCATGTACCGCTCATGGGGCGTGACAACTGAAGGCGTTGCCCTTTCAGTTTGGGCGACAGCTCTGGCTCCATCGTTTGCGATGTGGACGATGGCCGGCGTTAACACCCTGCCCCGTTTCGTGTTGTTTGGCAGTGGCACCACCGCAGAGAAATTCACGGCGATTGCGGCGATTGGTTTTATTGGCGTTCCTGCGGCTTTTTGGTTTGTAGCGTTGCGTTCACCGAAACCGTTTGAGGCGGTGGCGGGCTTGGTAGTTAGAGTGCGGACGAAAGCCTTTTCGGTGGTTTCTGGTCGGGCGACGGCCGGGATTCGAGACTCAACCTTTGGCACCTTTGATGTGGGTACATCGCTGGAGAGCCTGCGTCGGCGGGCGCAAACCATTAGTCCGGCACGTCGAGTGGTGCTCTTCCTTGCTGCGCTTGCCGGGCAGTTTTTGATGGCCACAACTTTGTTGGCGTGCGTTCGTGCGCTTGGGGTTCCTTCAAGTGACGTCGATGCTTTTGCCGTGTACCGAGCGTTTGCACTGTTGCGTGTGCTCAGCTCATTTGTGCCGATCCCTGGTGGTTTGGGCGTACTTGATGTTGGTCTACTAGGTGTACTTACTGCCGGTGGGGTGCAACGGCCAACGGCGATCGCTGCGATCGCGTTGTATCGCGGGCTTACCTTTGTGTTGCCGATGTTTACCGGTTCGTTGTGTGCGGCTGGATGGCGTGCAACGGGAGTACGAGCAAAGCAACGCAACGGTCGTGGAATCGATCGCGCGTTGGACCGGGAACCACTGGCCGGGCATAGTGACTCAGCGGGTGAGTTCGCTTTGGGACACGGAGCAGCACCTTCGTTCGTCGTTGGCGGTTCCTAAGCCGCAGCTGGTTCGTGTTTACTCCCGAACTCGCCTAGGCGTTCCGAATGGCTGCAGCATCATGCAAGCCCAGTTCGGCAATTGAAGTTTCACGCATTTCGATTTTGCGTACCTTGCCGGTCACGGTCATGGGGAATTCGGTGGTGAATTTCACGTAGCGGGGAACTTTGTAATGGGCGATTTTGCCTTTGCAGAAGTCCTTTATCGCTTGTTCATCAACACCTGCCGCTTCAGCGGTTTCGGCCAGTTTTACCCAAGCCATGATTTCTTCACCGTACTTCGCGTCGGGTACCCCAATGACTTGCACGTCGGCTACGCCAGGGTGGGTGTAGAGGTATTCCTCGATCTCGCGGG
>JAYSVF010000282.1:0-7310 GCA_043718695.1 Acidimicrobiia bacterium
GTCGTCATCGCGTGCGACGGGGTCAACTCATTCCTCGCCAAAGAAGCTGGGTTGTACCCTCACAGCGGCAAAGAGCATTTCACGCTCGGCGTCAAGGAGGTTCTGGCCCTCCCCCGCGAAGAAATCGAATCACGTTTCGGTGTCCGCGGCGATGAAGGAGCGGATTTTGAAATCGTCGGCGGCACTCGCGGTATTGCCGGTGGTGCGTTTGTCTATACCAATCGCGACACGGTTTCTATCGGCGCGGTGTTGTCACTCGAAGGTCTGTCCAAAGCGAAAATCCGTCCGGAAGAAATCATCGCCGGGCTTAAAGCGCACCCCTCGCTGGCTCCCCTGGTTGAAGGTGGCGAAGTCAAGGAATACGCTGCGCACTTGATTCCTGAAGGTGGGTACAACATGATGCCGACGTTGTACTCCGATGGCCTGCTCATCTCCGGCGATGCGGCCGCCATGTGCTTAGCAGCGGGCTTGTGGCTAGAAGGTGTGAACTACGCAATGGGCTCCGGCATGGCTGCGGCAGAAACCGCCCACGATGCCATCAACCAAGGTGATTGTTCCGCACAAACTCTGCGCGCCTACCAAACTCGGCTGGAGAACAGTTGGGTGCTGCAGGACCACAAAAAAGTTCGCAAAGCCGCACATTTCCTTCTCAGCGACCGAGTACAAAATCGTTACCCCGCTTTAGCATGTGAACTTATGGAACAGCTCTACACCGTAGAAAACCCCAAACGCAAACGCGGCGCCGGAACCATCGCCCGCCCGCTGCGCAAAAAGTACGGCATCACCTTCCGAGACCTCACCAAAGACGCACGCGACTCCGCCGCCATCTTCGGTTAACCCGGGGTTCTTGGCCGCCGAGTCCGGTCAATTCACCGGTCAACAACGGGTCAACTGACCGCACTCCAAAATTCGACCGGTAACCAACCGATCCCGATCCCCAAGTCCGGTCAATTCACCGGCCAGCAACAGGTCAACTGACCGCACTCCAAACCCTCGCCCCGTTCCACCCAACCACCCCAACCACCCCGGTCCATCCGCTCGAGTCCGGTCAATTCACCGGTCAACAACCGGCCAAATGACCGCACTCCAAAACCTCACCCCGTTCCACCCAAACCACCCAAACCAACCCGGCCACCCCGGTCCATCCGCTCGAGTCCGGTCAAAAATGCGTCGCAAGCACACGAGACGGCACTCCGGCTCACCGATCTTGCCAACACCCGTCCCTAGCACCAAAGACGTCCAGTCAATAGACCAATCACCAACGTGCCAACACCACGCTCACGCCAAGCGTGCTCCTCGGATTGGCTGCCTAGACAAATCGACTCCGAAAATTTGTCGTACCGCTTCTATACGATGAGTTTCGTCGCTTCCCCCAGTGAACTTTCTACAGGCTGGAAATCCCATGCGACGGTTAAATACTTTTTCTATCGAACGTCTTCTTGCCCAAATTGCGCGAGAGCAGTTTGGACTCGTCACATGCAAGCAAGCTGCTGAGCAGGGCATCGATCATGATCGGCTCGACGAAAGAGCCCGTCAAGAAACCCTTGTCCGCCTTTACCGTGGCGTTTATCGCTCAGCAACAACTCCCGGTTCCAAAGAGCAAAGCATTCTTGCCGCCTGGCTTGCGGTTTCAAAGACATCAGTAGCGATTGCCAGGGTTTCAGCCGCGCAAATTCATGGTCTTCCGATCGGAAAGCAAGCGCGAACCACGGTTGACCTTGTTTGTTTCGGTGATGAGCGGGTTCGGAATAGGGGCATTCGGATGACGAGAACCAATACGAATCCTCAAACCCAAGGTTGGAGTGGAGCCCGGTTAACGACCGTATCTCAGACCATTTGTGATCTAGCACCCGAGCTTGATCGAGTGACCCTCGCCCGATGTGTCGACCACGCCATTGCAAATCGGTGTGCAACCGTTGCATCGATTCGCCGTATTGCCCTTTCGCAACCCAAAGCTCGCTTCAAAGGACGAGCAACCCTCCTGTCGGTCCTGAACGATCGCCCCAACGGACACCTCAAGCATCGAAGCATGCTTGAGCACCGTGTTGGGAAATGGCTTGTTGCCGCAGGACTGGGCGATTTCGTCCCGAGCTTCGTGATCACCGAGGCTGGGGATATCGAGGTTGACTTTGCCTGGCTTCATTCATACGTGTGCTTAGAAGTCAGTCCTTTTTTTACCCATGGATCCGAGCACAAACAGCAACGGGACATCGAGCGTCGTCAGCTCTTGGCACCAACCAGATGGACCCTCGTAGAAGTTAACGACGCTGATCTGCAATCTCCTGCTGCCTTCGAGCGAATCGTCCAGCTGCTGAAACAGCTCATCTTTCAAGTAAACATTTTCGAGTCTCCTCCGGTGGCCAGCTAGAACTCCTTTCATCCATTCGAGTCCGGTCAATTCACCGGTCAGAAACAGGTCATCTGACCGCACTCCAAAATTCGCTCCGTTTCAAGGACTCGCCACCAACCAACCCAGGCAACAGGGACCAGCCGCGCGAGTCCGGTCAATTCACCGGTCAGCAACGGGTCAACTGACCGCACTCTGAAGAACAGACCCAGCCGATGTGCACGCTTCGACGAAATCGAAAGGAAAACGCCCGCTCGTGAAGAGCGGGCGTTTCAACGTAGCAAGCAGAGCACGAAGCCGAGCTGAGGGAGCAACGGTTAAGCGGCGAGGCGCTCGTCCATGGTGCGCAGGCGCCGTGACATGTTCTGCAACATAACCTTGGCCAGGCCGGGGATTTCCTCGATGGCGAGATCGAAGCTGCGTGGCCCAAGAACCGCGAGGGTTACGTCGGTCGTCGCCACTACGGAAGCGGTGCGAACACCTTTATCGATCATGGCCATCTCGCCGAACACCGCGCCGGGACCGGCATTTTCTAGCAACTCCCCGTCACGTTGAATAGCGACGGAACCCTCAAGCACAACACAGGCTTCGTAGCCGACACTGCCCTGGTTGATGATCGTACGACCGGCGGGAATCCGCACTTCATCGAGATGACGGTTCAGCGCTGCGAGCTGACGCTTGTTAAGACCGGCAAACAATGAACTGCCGGCCAGGAGCTCGACCTTGGACGAAATTGGTGCAACTGACATCGCATACTCCTCACAACACGACCGGCTGGGTTAGCTCGATCTGTTTCCATTGTGAAGGTTCTTTCACCGTTTGTGGGCCAAACGTGACGGGTGCCCCAGGTGACCATTGACGCAGGTGACAGGCGCCATGACGCAATAGAACGCACTGTTTCAAGCCAATCGACTAAGCGTTTCGATCGGCTCTCTTTGACACCCAAATCGTCAAGAGGACGATCACAGAAAAAAACGACCTCACCCGGCTGGCTCGGTTCTCCAAACGGGCGCCTGTCTCAAGCTAGCGTGCCTCAATGACGCGCAAAACTGATGTCTAGAAAAACCGCTTGGTTCATCCCCAACCGAGCCACTGGTGAAACCCAGGTGCCCCCAAAACTCGCATCCAGAGAAGCCGATGGGTTCGAGTTCCGCAAAAGGCGAATGCCGCAAGCCCCCGTGCCGCAAGGAACAGTTACGCGAAGCTGGCATCCAAAAAGGTGTGCACCCGGGAGATCGCAAGATCGGCAAGCGCTTTGTCACCTTGCGGCCGCTGATCGCAATTGAACCCGTGATGTCCTTCGTACACATAGATTTCTGCGGTTGGCCATGACGTTCGCATGTTGTCGATATCGATGGCCGGAATCGAGGCATCTTGATCACCGAAATGCATTTGCAACGGCATGGTCAAGGGCTGGCCGACGAAATTGACCGAGCCCGTGCCGTAGTAACAGATCGCTGCATCCATGGCCGAAGAGCCTGAGACCGAAACGGCTGCGGTAACGACCCCGCCCCAGCAGTACCCAACGCAAGCAACCTTGCCAGCTTCGACCCCAGCAGCAGCCAAACGGGCACGGGCCACGCCAGCGGTGTCTAAGACGTCGGCCACCGCACGCGGGAAATCGGTCTTACTACGGGCCAGCTCAACGCCACGCTTCATATCATCACCGGTGTAACCGAGGGCAACATCGCGCTCGATACGGTCAAACAGGGCGGGGGCGATTGCAAGGTACCCATTGGCGGCATACCCGTCGCAAACCTGCTCGATGTGGGAGTTCACGCCAAAGATTTCCTGCACCACGATCATGGCGCCCTTGGGTGTACCGGCAGGTTCGGCCACATACCCGCGAAAGGTGAATCCGTCATTGGCCACGATCTCGATGTTTGTTCCCATGCCGCCAACCTAGCGGCGCTTGGGCTTCAAAACCACCCAACTAGGAGACTGATGAACAAATGCGACTGGATGGCGGATTTTGCCCTGTTTCGCAGTTCGTGACTTGTCTAGGTCGCATTGTTCACCACTCTCCTAGCCACCCAACCCGACCCTCCCCGCGGTTGGGTGGTGGGGTTGGGTGGTTTTCACGCACCGTCACAGGTTCGACGTATCCCAAGCTGGGCTCTAAGTTGGTGCTTGTGCCGGTCTCAACGTTTCTTCAACAGCGATCACAAACACCGCTGAGCTTCGACGATCGCATGGAAACCGTCGACTTCCGGGTTTCCCACAAGGCGCACATCACCGTCGATGCTGAGGTTTGCAAAAGCTGCACCACCCAAGCGTGCGTGTGGGCGTGCCCGGCCAAGCTGTTTGTAACCACCAACGACGGCGGCATCCTGTTCAACTACGAGCAGTGCTTCGAATGCGGCACCTGCTACATGGTGTGCAACGAAGCAGGTGCCATCACTTGGAGCTACCCCGAGGGCGGACATGGCGTTGTCTTCCGTCACGGCTAGCGCGAAGAACCCCGACAGCTCTCAAAAACAATCCCTTTCGGCAAGCGACACCGAAACAACGACTCCAGACAACACACTGACAAAACACTGACAACACACTGAAACAGCGTCCCGATGACTGAAAATCCCAACGAACAACCCATCAATACGGTGGCGGCTGCACCGATTGCTGTGTGCATGAAGTGGGTTGCGTTGCGCCCTGACATTGACCCCATCAGCGGTGCGGTTTCGAGCGATGAGCGTTGGTCTGGTCCATCGCTGGCCGATGAAGCAGCGCTCGAATTGGCCTTGCAATTTGGTGCCGCCAGAAACGCACCAGTAATTGTACTTACGGTCGGTGACACAACCGCCGATGCCATGCTCACCGACGCGTTGGCCTGCGGAGCGACGTCGGCAATTCGCATCACCGAAAGCCATGGCGATGCAGCACCAACCAGTGCGTCGGTCGCAGCAGCTCTAGCCGAAGTCTTGCGACCCCTCGCCCCGCAATTGGTCTTTTGCGGTGATTGGAGTCTCGACCGGGGCAGTGGTTCCGTCCCACCATTCCTGGCCGCCGAACTTGATTACGGACAAGCGTGCGGCGTCGTTCATATCCACGAGTTCGCTTCCAACGTTTCGTCGGAGGTTGCGCCAGCCATGCAAGTAGATCGCCGTCTCGACGGGGGCCGCAGAGAATCGCTCACCATCACTGGTCCTACGGTCATTTCGGTCGAAGGTGCGGCTGCCCACCTACGAAGGGCCAATCTCGCCGGTCTGATGGCCGCACAGAAAACCCCAATCGAAATTCGAACCACCACCAAGCTGGTCACCTCAATTCCACCGATTCGCACCGGCCCGTTCCGTCCCCGCGCCCGCATTCTTGATTCACCCTCGTCGACCGAACCACGCCAACGCCTCGAAGTACTCACCGGCGCTTTCACCAACCGCACCCCACCCATCCGCGCCACGCTCGACCCCGAAGCCGCAGCCGATCTCATCCTCACCAAACTCGCCGAATGGGGCTACGACCTCCCCGCTTCCTAGGCACCGAAGGCGTTGGATGATTCGCAGCTCAACTGGATTTCAGCGGACGGGGAGAATGACGTTGCGATCTTCGGGACGGCCCGGAGCTCTGCGGAGGAAAGATTCGCCGCGTTGTACGGCGTTGGCTGCCGCGATTTCACGGTGGGCTCCTGCCAGGCCGACTAGTGACTCCGCGGCTTGCGGCCCAGGATCGATCGTGCCGTGATGGTCAATCACTGTGGAGGCCAACACGATTTGGCCGTCGGCAAGTTGAAGAACCTCTAGTATGCGCGCTTGTGAAGGCCAATCGATGATCGAACTGGTGGTGATTTCCCAAAACCCTGGGTTCACGCCAAGAGGATCACGATGCGCCTTAACCCGATGGTGATGACGATGACCGGTTAGCCAACCAATTACACAAGGGTGGCGATGCAGAACCGCAGCGACAGGATCGGCCAGCACTCGATCGTCTGGAAAGCCTTCGGCACGAGTTTCGTTGGTGAGCGCCTCGGTTGGATGATGCGATGCAAGTAGTACGTGCACATCTTTTGCCTCAACAAGCCGTTCTTCTAACCATGCCAGTTGAGCTAGACCCACGCTGCCCTGATAGTGCCCTGCCGGATGGTTGGTATCGATGGCAATGATCCGCACCGCTCCAAAATCGGCCACATAGTCAGGCCTTAGGTTGTTCCCATCCGCCCCGAACCCATGACCAAAAACCACTTCTGCACGGTTAGATCGCAGGGAGGATTCAATATGTGCACGAATGAAGTCATCAGCAGTGATTCCAACCCGTTCAGGATCGGGACGAACAACCCGATTTCGGGCGCCGACGTTGTACGAAGCGGGTTCATCTAGATACGCAACCAGTGCATCCTCGGGCAAGAAGCTAGGGGGCATACCCGTGGTCTTTTCGGATCCCACCGCGATCGCTTCCATCGTGGCAGAGGTTTTCGCGGTCCCCTGCCGCAACCAATCATGATTTCCCACGACCCCGAGCCAGGGAAGGTTAAGGCCAGCGCAAACAATCGGCTCATCGATCGCCTGCAACAGACCCGGATAGGACGGAAATCCATAAGCACGCTTCCAATGATCATCAACCGAAGGTTCCGGACACCAAAATCCAGACGCACTTATCTCTCCGCCATTCTCAACCAATCCCGGTTTGCTAGCACCTGCGCCAAACGCCACCGAGCCGGAAACACCTGTCACGCAAGCGTCAACCAGTACCGGTTCGGCAGCATCGGTCATAGCAGCGGCGCCCGAACAAGCAGCTACCGATTGCACACCGTCGTAAGGAAAGTGCACCGTGCCGCCGTCCAGCAATGCTAAGTACGCATTGAGTTCGTTGCGTTGCGCATTGTCAACACAATCACCCGTCACAATCACCACATCGAGAGGATCACCCGAAACCGGCGCATGGGGAAGCGCATTGATCGTCTCCACCATGGCAGCCAACGCATGCTGCTGCAAAAGCTCGTGCGGACGAAACATTGGCACCATGATGTCCC
>JAYSVF010000283.1:0-3098 GCA_043718695.1 Acidimicrobiia bacterium
TCGCTGGGCCATGACGGCGAGGTCACTATGTTCATCGTTGAGCTGATTGGTAATGAAGCCGTTAATAGTTTTGAATCGAGAGGCTTCGGCGGTCAACCGTGGATACCCCCCAGTCACGAGGAAACTGTCGAAAGCTTCAGCTGGTTGGTCTTGTAAGCCAAGCATTCTGCTGGTGTCACGTGGTGAGAATGGTTGAACCACCAGTTCCTTCGTTCGCCCGAAGAGGGGCCTACCATAGGTAGATAAAGATTCCATCGTGGCAATATCGGAGCCGATCAGAATCATCAAAATCGGTCGCCTCTCAAGCTCTCGATCCCACACAACCTGTAGTGTCCCGTCGAGCCCGGCATCGGAATCGAGAAGCCAGGGAAATTCGTCGAGAACCACAATTGCTGGACCGCCGACCGGCAACGCAGCGGCCATCAAACGCAGCGCTGCATCCCAAGAAGACGGTCGGGTGGAAACGATCAGGTCGGCTCCGGGCAGTGTGCTCGATCGTTGGGTTTCCGCTCGGAACAGTTCAAGATCGCGGGCAACATCGGATTGGCGGCTCCCGGTAAAAAACAAGCTCGGCACGCCGGCTTTTGCGACGAACTCACTAACGAGGCGGGATTTCCCTACCTGACGCCGACCTCGAACCACGACCAAGCGACCGGTTCCCGTGGCGGTCACTACATCAAGATGGTCTTGAATTCGAGCGAAGTCCTCAACCCGTCCGACGAAGTTACTCACATTGAAGATACTATCTCAAATGTTAGTAACTTGCCGAGGGTTGTTTAACGGACTGTTTAGTGGCCGCCTATGCGGAGTTCGGATTTGTAGATGCGCTTGGGGCCGAGTTCCTTGTGGATGCGTTCTGCTATGCGCGCATACGCTAGCGATGCTTCGCTGGTGGGATCGCTCGACATGATGGGTTCACCGATGTCCATGCCTTCGCGTAGGTCGGGAACCAACGGGATTTGGCCGATCAACGGGATTTGGAGATCGTCGGCGAGGAGTTGTCCGCCACCGGCACCGAAGATTTCGTAACGCTTGCCATCGTCGCCAGTGAACCAGCTCATGTTTTCGATCACACCGTGTACGCGCATGTTGATTTGGGGTTGACGGGCCATCGCCGCGGAACGTTGGGCCACACGTTGGGCGGCAGCCTGGGGTGTAGTTACTACGTACACTTCGGATCGTGGAAGATACTGCGCCATTGAAAGCGCGATGTCGCCGGTGCCTGGTGGCATGTCGATCAGAATGAAATCGGGCTCGCCCCAGTACACATCATTGAGGAATTGCTCGAGGGCTTTATGCAACATCGGTCCGCGCCAAATGATTGCTCGATCCTCTTCCACCATGAAGCCAATCGACATCGCCGAAACGCCGTGACGAACTGGCGGAATTACAAAGCCGTCAACAATCGTTGGAGCTTGTTCGATACCGAGCATCTTGGGAATCGAGAAGCCGTACACATCCGCATCGAGCACACCCACGGAGCAACCGCGCTGTGCCAAAGCAATCGCTAGGTTCACGGTCGTCGATGATTTACCAACGCCACCCTTGCCCGAGGTGATCCCCAAAATACGGGTCTTCGATCCGGGCTGCATGAACTTCGGTGCCCGCTTGGGACCTTCGCCATGACCATGCCCGGCTTGGCCCGCGTTCTCGTGATCAATATCGTCGGCCTGGAGACGGGCACGAAGCAATGCGCGCTCATCATCGTTCATCCACTCCACATGCACGTCGCACCGTGAAGCACCGATCGAAGCCACGGCAGCCCGCACCGCCATGGCCAAATCGTTGGCAACCGGATCGTCCTCAATCTTGGCGACGAGCACCACGCCGACATCGTTGCCTTTGAGCTCAATGCGGCGCACCATATCGAGCTCGGTAATGGGCTTGCGCAGCTCGGGCTCAAGCACTCCAGTGAGGGCCTCAACAACTTGGGCTTCAGATATCGACACGAAAACGACCTCCACGGTCACAGAAAACTTCAACGATCGATCAACGAAATGCGGAGCCGAAACTGCACAGCGGCGGCAGACTGAGCAACCCGTTCGTCGATCGTATGTGGCTAGACAAACTTCAACCTCACAAAAGCCCCGCTGTTGCTCGCCTTCAGGAGCTTTGGAACTCCAATTCGAACAACTATGCGTGACGCTGAGAGAAAGACCGTATCGATTCTCGGGTGGCCCGAAAACGACCAACCAGGTACAGAGAAACGGCGTCGCCTAACGTAGTGGCGTGCACCAACAACGTTCGACGGCTCAATGCCCTTCGAAAGCAAAACTGCGCCCTGTGCTGACGGGGCCAAACCGTTGCGTGCCACCAACCTCGACCGCTGCGCTCACGATTGTTCAGGGCGAAGTCCATGGCAACTAACCGATCCGATCTGAAAAGCAAGGTCGCTCCAACACCAGCCGATGCGGAGCAGATCCCATTGCTGGATGCACCGAGGGCTACGCCCGTATCAATCCGAACCTCGCGAAGTAGAGCAGATTTGGCGGGCCCCGTCGGCAGCGAAAAAGCCTCGAATGCCCCGGTGGGCTTGGGAAGTGGACCGGGCAGCGCAAGTGCGGGTGGAGTCTCGGTTGGGGTTGAGCCTACCGGGGAGGAGTTTTCGGCAGCGGTTACGGCGGCCACGACGATGTTCGGTGACCCCACTCGGCGGCGGATCTATTTGTTCGCTCGGGAGAACCCGCGCGGGGTCACGGCATCGCAAGCGGCGGAGCATACGAACTTGCATCCCAACGTCGCCCGGCACCATCTCGACAAGTTGGCGGCCGGGGGATACCTCGATGTTGTGGCTGATGTCACTGAGGGGAAATCGGGCCGTCCCTCGAAGCGTTACCGGTCAACCGGCAAGCCCATCGACCTGGAATTCCCCGCCCGCAGGCATGATTTGATCGTCTCGCTACTGTCCAAAGCGCTCGAATTGCTGCCCGACGACGTCGCATCCGCCATGGCCGAAGAAGTGGGCCAGCACTACGGACGCGAACTGGCCATGCAACTCAACCCCGGCGACCGCCAACGCTCCATGCGCTCAGCCCTCCACACCGTCGCCGATGCCCTCACCGCCCACGGATTCGCCGCCCACACCGAAGCCCGCGAAG
>JAYSVF010000284.1:0-3096 GCA_043718695.1 Acidimicrobiia bacterium
ACGCTGACAATATGCGCGCAGAGTTCCTGTGTTCGTGCCGCATTCGATGCCGGAAATCGATGCAACGCTGGAACAATCGAAAACAACGCTTTCAACTCTTCAGGTGGCATGCCCGCGATCTCCGCAGCATCAAGCGCGCCAGGAAGTGGCTCTTTGCCCATCCTCGTTACCAAATCAAGCGGCCCTCGAAACGCTTTCTCGATTGTCTGCTGCTGATCCAAAACCATCCCGATCAACAACGCCAACGCATCCTCAGAGATAAACGCGTCCGCCGCCTCATCATCAACAAAATTGATCCTCGGTTTTTGGATCATGTTTTTCTTGGCCATAGGAAGATCGTAGGGGTTGGATTGTTTCTGCTTTTTGAAGACCGGTAAATGTTCGATGACTTCTCGGCGAAGTCAACAATTGCGCTGACGCGAAGGATCGCTTCGTCGAGTTCCGCTGAATCAAACCCTTCGCCAAAATTCAAGATCGTTTCTCCGGACTGATTGAAGGCCTATTGTTACTACTTGACGCAGTATGTCTTGCGCGATGCGGGATTGTCGAACAATACGTAACAAAGGCCGCCCCTGAGGAGGAGCGGCCTTTGTAGATAGGCGATGAAGCGAGGAGACTACCGAGGTGTTACGCCGTGCGGGGGTCTGGGGCTTCGGTGTCGATGCCGAAGCGGGCGATGGCTTTGGCGACGACGTCTGAGGTGACGATGCCTTCGAGGGACAGGGCGTGCAGAGTGGTGACCACAATGTGGGCGGCGTCGGTTTCGAAGTGACGGCGCAGGGCAGCACGGGTATCGGAGCGGCCGTAACCGTCGGTACCGAGAACGTGGAAACGATCGGAGCCACCGGGAACGAATCGGGCTATTTGCTCGGGAACGATCTTCATGAAATCGCTCACGGCAACAATTGGTCCTTCGGCCATGGAATCAAGCACTTGGGTCACATACGGCACGCGAGCGATGTCGGTCGGGTGCAAACGATTCCAACGCTCAGTAACCAACGCTTCTTCACGCAACGCCTTGTACGAGGTCGCACTCCACAGCGAAGCGCCTACGCCGTAATCGTCGGCCAGGATTTGCTGGGCTTCGATGGCCGCGGGATACGCAGTGCCAGAGAAAATGATGGTGGATTTGGCGGAAGCGGTTTTTGGTGCCTCGGCGAACAGGTACAAACCACGCACAATGTCGGCGGGAGTAACTCCAGCCGGGCGGGCTGGCATTACATAGTTCTCGTTGTAGAGCGTTATGTAATAGAACACGTCCTCCGGCGAAGCACCATACATGCGCTCTAAACCATCGGCGATGATGGCGGCCAATTCGTAGGCGAACGCAGGATCGTAGGTGGCGATGTTCGGAATGGTCGAGGCCAAAACGAGCGAGTGACCATCTTGGTGCTGGAGACCTTCACCGTTGAGCGTGGTGCGTCCGGCCGTAGCGCCGAGCATAAAGCCCTTGCCGCGGGAGTCGCCGAAGGCCCAGCACAGGTCGCCGGTGCGCTGGAATCCGAACATCGAATAGAAGATGTAAAACGGGATCATTGGCGTGCCGTGCGTGGCATAGGCCGTACCGGCAGCCGTGAATGAGGCCATCGCGCCGGATTCGGTGATGCCCTCTTCAAGAATCTGTCCACTGATGGCTTCGCGATACGAAAGCATCATGTCGGCATCTACCGGGTCATATTTCTGCCCGAATGGTGCATAGATTTTGACTTCTTTGAACAGACCGTCCATGCCGAAGGTGCGGGCCTCATCGGGGATAATCGGCACAACGTTTTGACCAATGGTTTCGTCACGCAGCAGTGAGCGAATCATACGTGCAAATACCATTGTGGTGCTCACCGAGTTGCGGCCAGATCCACCATCAAACTCGTTGAACACGTCGCTGGTGACCGGGGGAGTAACTAGCGGCTTGGCTCGAACGACACGCGAAGGCACGGCACCATCAAGTGACCGACGACGTTGACGCAGGTATACCATCTCCGGCGAATCTTCAGGGAAACGCACATACGGAGGGTCATCGTTGATGAAGTCGTCTTCGCCAATGAGGTCTTCAAGATGCAGTGTGGTGCGAACGCCCATGAGGGTTTCTTTGCCGAGCTTTTTGATTTGGTGGCTGGAGTTACGGCCTTCAACATCGGGACCGAGTGTCCAGCCCTTGACAGTTTTCGCCAAGATCACCGTAGGTTGACCCTTGTGGTCGACGGCGGCCTTGTAGGCAGCGTAAAGCTTGCGGTAATCGTGACCACCGCGAGGAAGGTTGCGCAGATCCTCATCGGAGAGATGCTCAACCATTTTGCGCAGGCGAGGATCAGGTCCAAAGAAGTGCTCGCGAATGTAAGCACCGGATTCCACGGCGTACTTCTGGAATTCACCGTCGACGGTGGAGTTCATTTTGTTGAGCAATACACCGTCTTTATCTTGTGCAAGCAGGGCATCCCACTTGCCACCCCACACAACTTTGATGACGTTCCAGCCAGCACCACGGAATACCGTTTCGAGTTCCTGCATAATTTTGCCGTTACCGCGCACCGGGCCATCGAGACGCTGCAAGTTGCAGTTGACCACGAAGATCAAATTGTCGAGCTGCTCACGACCGGCCAAGCTAAGCGCGCCTAGTGATTCTGGTTCGTCGGTTTCGCCGTCACCCAAGAACGCCCACACCCGTGAGTTCGAAGTATCGGTAACGCGACGGTTGAGCAGGTAGCGGTTAAACCGGGCCTGGTAAATGGCGTTGATCGGGCCGAGACCCATTGAAACGGTGGGGAATTCCCAAAAATCCGACATGAGCCGGGGGTGGGGGTAACTAGAAAGACCATTTCCCTCGATTTCCATGCGGAAATTGTCAAGCTGCGCTTCGGTGAGGCGACCTTCGAGAAAAGCACGGGCATAAATCCCGGGGGACGCATGACCTTGGAAGTAGATCTGATCACCTGAGCCCCCGTCGTCCTTGCCGCGAAAGAAGTGGTTGAACCCAACTTCCACCAGCGATGCTGAGGACGCGAACGTAGCGAGGTGGCCACCGATGCCCTCGGCCTTATGGTTGGCACGCACCACCATGGCCATGGCGTTCCAACGAACCACGGCACGGATGCGGCGTTC
>JAYSVF010000285.1:0-7278 GCA_043718695.1 Acidimicrobiia bacterium
CATATGAACCCCGCGTAAGAGGGCAGTGGATTCAAGCTCGCTATAAAGTCGCATCGCTGCGTAGGTAAGCAACAATGAGCGCCGCGATTCACCAGTGCTGTTAGTCGTTGCACCGTGTAAGAGGCGAGCGTCCATTACTAATATGTCACCAGCGTGCCCCGTAGTCACGATCGGAGACGCCGACCCATCGATTGCGGTACCTTCATGGGATCCCGGAACGATTTGAGTTGCACCGTTACCAGGCCCGAAATGGTCGAGATAGACGAAAACAATGACATAGTCGGCGGCTGGGGTGTCGCCGTCGCGGTGAAGGACCTGAGTTTGGTTGTTTTGGAGCGGCGCACGGCCTTCCACCTGGGAAAGGAAGAACGGCTCACCGAGAATGTTAAAACTGGCTGCCAAGACAGCAGGCAAGCGACAAACTCTTTGGACTAGCGGATCATGGTCGACCACGGCATGGCGCCAATCATGCCCCCGCGGCACAGGCCATTGGTCCGAAGGCAAGTAATTGGCCTCAAAAGTGGTCCGGAGTGGTTCCAGCCAATCGATTGGAACCGCGCTTCGCAACATAAGGCAACCATCGAGGAAAAGGCGAGATGCGTCACCGGGGCTTATGGATTCCAAGGTGTAGTTCCAGAATCGGGCATTGCGCTTTCCAAGCGGACCAACGTCGGCAGCTGCGCCAGCGTATCGGTTTCAACATACTGGGGTGCGAAACTAACCGAGGAAGGCAAGACCCTTGGTCGAGCAAGCACAACTGCGATGCCCGGTCTTCGTCCGGGCCCGAAAAACCAAATGGATCTGCAATATGGAGATGATGCCTATAGTCTGGGTCTTAACGTCGTTATTATGTGCACTTCCGCAAGCGAAACCCCTTGCGTTCATCATGGTCGAAAGAGGAATTCATGTCGGGTCGATTAATGAGGTCGCGTTGGGCTGCCGTTGGAGCGGTAGTTGCGGTCGCAATGGGTGCTGGTGGCGTAATCTCAGCCAACGCACGCGAAGCACGGCCAGCTAACAGCACAGTGGTCATTGTGCCATCAAGGATTCTGGACACTCGATCAGGGCTTGGCCTGCGTGGCCCATTGCCAGCCGGAAGAGCCTCGTCATGGACAGTGGCAGGTGAAGGCGGCGTGCCACCAGATGCGTCGGCCGTGTTTGTCAATCTCACTGTCATTGGTGGGACAAAGCCATCGACCCTCACCGTGTTCCCAACCGGCGAGTCGGCTCCAAGTAGCACTCCGGTGAACTGGGCTAACGCAAAGGCGGTTTCGTTTTCGCTTCTAGCCAGGCTGGGAACCGGCGGCAAAATCGATCTCCTAAACCGCACCGGAACCGTCCAGGTTGTTGCGGATGTAACCGGCTATATCGTTCCGGCCGACGCTGTTTCGGGAGAGAGCAGCAGTGGCGGCTCGGGGCCAAAGGGCGATCCCGGACCAAAGGGAGACAACGGTCCCGCTGGCCCGGCCGGACCAACAGGCCCTGCAGGCGCTAAGGGGGACCAAGGTCTTGGTGGAGGGACCGGTCCTAAGGGTGACAACGGTTCGTCAGGAGCAACCGGACCAGCTGGCCCCATCGGACTTACAGGTGCGCCAGGACCGACCGGCGCAACTGGATTGACGGGGCCCGCCGGACTAACTGGCCCCGCCGGAGTAGCCGGGCCAACTGGGGCGGCAGGCGCAACTGGACTCATCGGACCGATAGGTCTGACCGGAGCGGTCGGAGCAAGAGGTGCCACTGGATTGATGGGACCCACCGGGCCAGCAGGGGCTGCGGGCGCTACCGGGCCTGCGGGACCAACAGGTCTAACCGGCCCAGCGGGAGCAGCAGGACCAACCGGCGCTACTGGGTCAATCGGCCTGACAGGACCTGCCGGGCCCACTGGACCAGCCGGACCAATCGGAGCGACAGGCCTAACCGGAGCGACAGGCCTAACCGGAGCGACGGGGCTAACCGGCCTAACGGGAGCAGCAGGACCCGCCGGACCAGCAGGGGCGACGGGTGCTACCGGACCTGCAGGTGTGACGGGCCCGACGGGCGCAACTGGACCTACCGGAGCAACGGGACCCGCAGGAAGTGGTGGTAATACGCCGCTGAGCGGTGGGGCTGAGTTCGTTGATGCTCTCGACACCAGTGGGTTCGTCGGCCTTGGCGTCTCCCGAATGGTGGCGGTGGATTCTGCATCGATCCATGCGATCATTCCGGCTGTTGGGACACTGTCAAACTTGAATGCTCACCTCGTTCATGCGGCTGGAACGGTGACACTCACCGTGTACAAGAACGACGTGGCGACTGGACTGACCTGTACCGTTGCGGCCGCAGTTTCAAGCTGTGCGGACAATGCCAACACGGTTGCGTTCGCCGCAGGTGACTCTCTGTCGGTACTGGTTGCTACCAGCGGTAGCTCGGCATCGAATCTCGTTTGGACAGCCCGGATGGCGGCATGATTTCCGACAGTTTTCAGCCTTCGGTCTTCGACCCGAAGATCAGCCGTCGTGCCCTCCTTGGCGGCGTGTTCGGAGCAGTGATTCTTGGTCGAGCTGCAACAGAACTACGGAACCTCGAGTCATCGACCTGGTTTCGGTCATCGAGTTCGGAAACCGAAACCAAACCGTCGGCAGAATCAGCACCGGAAATGCCGTTTCCAACGTCGCTTGCATGGACTCTAGCTGCGTTTGTTCCCTTGATCGGCTCGCGGTTCGACTTGAACAGCTTGAGGCGATCACAACCGGTAACGCTGATCGAGGCATCCTCCACGCACGTTGCAGCGCGCGGCCAACAGCCAACCAGCGGTGAAGCGTTTCTCCTGCTGTTTGAAGGAGTGGCTACCGACCCGCTGCCTGAAGGGAGCTATCGGTTAGGGCATTCCGAACTACCCGATTCGTCGCATTTCGTGTCGCCCGTCGGACAGGGTCTCCGCGCGCAGCAGTATCAGGTAGTTATCGATCAACGCGTATTTAAGCCCACGATTGGTAAAACAGTCGGCGTGATCCCAAAGAAAGGGGCCTGAGATGGCGAACCCGTTTATCGGTGAAATCCGGCTTTGCGGCTTCAACTTCGCGCCCATTGGTTGGGCGTTCTGCCAAGGGCAGATCCTCCAAATCGCGCAGAACACGGCGTTGTTCTCGCTTCTCGGTACAACCTATGGCGGGAACGGCCAAACAACTTACGCGTTACCCGATCTACGCGGACGCTCGGCGATGCATTGGGGGCAAGGCGCTGGCCTGTCGCAGCGTGGCCTGGGTGAGCAGGGCGGCGCAGAATCGGTCACGTTGACCGCAAACCAGATTCCGGCGCACAGCCACGCGATCTCGGCGTCGACCGGTAGGCAAACGTCGAATCGGCCAACCGGTGGGTATCAGGCGGCCGGCAACAGTTACAGCGTCACGCGCAACGTCACGATGGCCCCGACCTTGGTGGCTGGCGGCCTGGCCCACGAGAACCGTTCGCCATACGTCGGCATGAACTTCGTCATTGCCCTCCAGGGCATCTATCCACCCCGCTCCTGATGAGCACCACCACCCTGACTCCACCAAAGAAAGCAGCCTGACATGTCCCAACCCTACGTCGGCGAAATCCGCATGTTCGGCGGCAACTTCGCGCCAGCAGGCTGGGCATTCTGCAACGGCCAGCTCTTGCCGATTTCAGAGAACGATCCGTTGTTCGCGTTGATCGGAACCACCTATGGCGGTGACGGGCAAACCACGTTCGGGCTTCCCAATCTGCAGAGTCGTTTCGCCATCCACGCTGGCAGCAACGCCGGAACTACGTTCCAACTCGCCCAAACTGGCGGGAGGGAAACCGTCACCCTTACGGCTGCGCAACTGCCTGCGCACACCCACCCGATCGGAGGGTCGACCGGGACGCAAACCTCGAACCGGCCGACCGGTGCGTACCAGGGAACTGGCAACAGTTACAGCACCACCCCTGACACCACTGCTGCCGCCACCGAGCCAGCCGGTGGCGGTCAGGCGCACGAGAACGTCCCCCCGTACCTTGCTGTGAGCTACATCATCAGCCTGTTTGGCATCTTCCCGAGCCCGACATGATGCGACGCGACAATCCGTACGTACATTTTTCGAAGAAAGCGGTCTGACATGTCCGACATGTTCATCGGTGAAATCAAACTCGTGAGCTTTAACTTTGCCCCGAAATTTTGGGCGTTATGTAACGGCCAGCTCCTGCCGATCAATCAGAATCAGGCGTTATTCTCGCTCCTGGGCACTATGTACGGCGGGAACGGCCAGACAACTTTCGCTCTACCCGATCTGCGAGGCAAGGTACCGGTCGGGTTTGGTAGCGGCTCCGGCTTGACCGAGATAACGCAAGGGCAGGTCGGCGGTGCCTATTCCGTTACCCTCGCCGCAGCCAACCTGGGCCACGGGCACGCAATCGCAGCATCGAGCGGTGCACCCACTACGAACCGGCCGACCGGTGCGTACCAGGCCGCCGGAAATAAGTACAGCGCCACAAGTAACACCTCGATGGCCGCCACGGAACCAGCCGGCGCGGCGTTGCCTGCGGCGCACGAGAACCAGCCGCCGTTTCTAGTTCTGAACTATGTCATCGCTCTGACAGGTATTTTTCCTTCGCGGAACTGATGGAAACCCTTACCGTCACTCTGCGGACCGCCACCGCCGAAGACAACGCGTTCCTGGGCCGGCTATTCGCTGCCGACCGGTACAAGGATTTCGCACCGCTCGGCGAACCCACGGCTAGTCAGCTAGTGGAATCTCAGTTCGATCTGCAATACCTCAGCTATCACGATCGGTTCGACTCGTCTGGTGATCACATAATCATGGTGGGCTCTGAGCCGATCGGTCGGATCTGGGTCAACAGCGACGGGGATGCATGGCACCTCGTCGATATCGCGATACTGCCTGAACATCGTCGCCATGGCGTTGCGTCTACGCTGCTGCGGGATCTGATCGAACAGGCGGACGCTAATTCAGCGACGGTAACTCTTGACGTACGGACCGACAACTTGGGTGCCCAACGCCTTTACTTTCGCCTCGGATTCACCGGCCCCGATAGCGCCGACAACACCGGAAGTGATCTTCGCCTATCGCTGCGCTCATCCGTAGCGCGTCGAGCGGCGTTCAATGCATTCCGGCACACGGTATTAGCCAATACCGAGCTGCAGGCCCGTCTCCGCTCCGCTGGCCCCGACGAATTCGCAGCCGCCGTCGTGGAACTCGGAGGCGAACTCGGTTACCCGCTCGATTCCAGCGACGTCGAGAAGGCCAAGCAAGAGGCACAAATGGCTTGGCTGAGCCGATGGATCTGAGTGCCCCTCCGCCTCCGCCAGCAGGCACCACGATCGATGCTCACACGGACCTGACTGGCTGGATCCCAATCCGCGTGGAGCATGCCGGTGAGGAGATCGGAATCTCGTGGTGCTGGGCCGAGGGCGCCCGTTTTGAGGAACCGTTCTGGACCGACAGCGTTCAGCGCCTGATGGCCGACCCGTTCCGCCTGATCTTTCAACATTTCGGTAGCGTCGCCGACCTCCAACGTCACGCCGACAAGCACGACGCCATCGAACCGAACGGGTTTATTTACCACCTCTCGCGAAGCGGATCGACCCTCGTCGGCCGCGCTCTCGGTTCCCTCACCGGTGTACGCGTTCTATCCGAACCGGCGCCGCTCGACCAAATGTTGCGCGCAATGAGCCACCGACCCTTCGACGAACAGGTACTTGCCACGCGCTCGATGCTGCGTTCTCTTGCTCCTGGTTACTCCGTCGCCGACAGAGCGCTAATCGTGAAACTCGATGCCTGGCATATTCACCTTTTTCCGGTTCTGCGGGCCGCATTTCCCGATGTGCCGTGGATCTTCTTGTCTCGCGACCCCGTGCAAGTGATGGTTTCCCACGAAGGCCAACGCGCTGCACAGATGATCCCCACAACTTTGCCCCGAAATCTGCTGCAGGTTCCCGACGGCGACCTCAATCTCACCGAGTACGGAGCTCACGTGCTCGCCGGTATTCTGCGCTCGGCCGTTCGCTTTCAAGGCGACGGAGGCATGTTCGTCGATTACACCGAGCTACCCGATGCTCTCACCACTCGCATCGCACCCCTGTTCGGCATCACCGGAGTGCCGACGGCGGAGGTACTCGCAGCAAATGCCAAACACCCCACAACAATCTTCGAAGCCGACGGCGAAACCAAGCGTTCAGTTGCGAGCGAATCGATGCGGCTCACCACGAGTGCAATCATTGGCGATGCCCACGCCGCTTTCGAAACCATCCGTCTCGCCCAACTGCTAAGTGAGCTTCACACTCGAAGATGAACCCATCCGCGTTTGTGGGTCTCCATATTGTTTTGGCCTTAATGTTTTACCTTCCGCCATCTTATCTCAAGGCACGAATACTAAGCACACCTATGCATCGATCAAGAAGACTTCCGTGGCTGGCAGAATTCGAAACCTCATAACTAGCGTGTCGTTGAGATCTAAGCGAGCACATCACTCTCGTATCGCAACCATTTCGCGATCAACGGGTAGGAAACACGTTTGAGTCGTTCGGCTTGTCGGTGTTTCAGCCGTGAATCCATAAAGCGCTTCAGCCGAGGGCTTCGGCGATGGTGGTGGCGAAGTAGGTGAGGATCATGTCGGCACCGGCTCGTTTTACGGCGGTGAGTTGTTCTAGGGCGATGGCTGGGCCGTCGATCCATCCTCGCTCCGCGGCGGCGTGAATCATGGCGTATTCACCACTCACGTGATAGGCGGCGAGGGGCACCTCAACCTCGGCGCGTACTTTAGCGATGATGTCGAGGTAGGTGACGGCGGGTTTCACCATGACCATATCGGCACCTTCGGCAATGTCGAGTTTCACTTCGGCGATCGCTTCACGCGAGTTATGCCAATCCTGTTGGTAACCCTTGCGATCACCACCACCGGCAATCTTTACATCGACGGCTTCACGGAATGGGCCGTACAGTGCAGTGGCGTACTTGGCCGAATACGCGAGGATTGGAGTGTCGATGAATCCGGCACTGTCAAGACCGTTACGAATCGCTCGCACTTGACCATCCATCATGCCGCTCGGTGCAACGATTTGCGCGCCCGCCTCAGCTTGTGCAACCGCTATGCGCGCATAGAGTTCAAGCGTTGGGTCGTTCAGAACATTTCCTGCGGCATCCAACAAACCACAATGCCCATGGGAGGTGTATTCGTCGAGACAGAGATCAGCCATCAGTACAACGTCGTCACCGAATTCGTCTCGCAGTTCACGCAACGCAACCTGCACGATGCCATCGCGATGCCACGCTTGCGATC
>JAYSVF010000286.1:0-7271 GCA_043718695.1 Acidimicrobiia bacterium
TCACTTACGTTGCTTCGGGTTTGCTTGGCACGAAGACCCGATTTGGGCGACATCAACACCAAAGGCTTCGCGGCAGCAGCATGCATTTGGCGGCGGAGCAGGTGGAAAATCTGCGCGGCCGTCGTCACGTTGGCTACACGAATGTTGTCATCGGCACACAGCTGCAGGAAGCGTTCTAAGCGCGCAGACGAATGCTCCGGGCCCTGTCCTTCGTAACCGTGGGGCAACAACATGGCCAGCGATGTGGTTTGCTGCCATTTCGCTTCACCAGAAACGAGGTACTGATCGATCATGATCTGCGCACCGTTGCCAAAATCACCGAACTGCGCTTCCCATGCCACAAACGCGTTGGGCATTTCTTGGGAATAGCCGTACTCAAAACCCAACACCGCATATTCCGACAGTGACGAGTCATACACGGTGAAGCGGGCTTGATCCGGCGACAAATTGGCCAGCGGGTAGTACTCAGCACCATTGTTGACGTCAATCATTACGGCTTGACGATGACTGAAGGTACCGCGGCGGGAGTCTTGACCCGAGATGCGAACGGGGTGTCCCTCTAGCGCCAGCGATCCATAGGCCATGGCTTCGCCCAATGCCCAGTCAATCTCACCGGTGGCTACATACGTTGCGGCTCGGGCGTCCATCTGCCTGGCCAGCTTGGGGTGCGGCGTGAAATCAGCGGGCCATGAATGGGTGGCCGCGGCAATGTGATCGAGCGTCTCGCGAGCAACGCCGGTTGGCACTGCTACAAACGATTCGGGCAAACCTTCGCCGTGGGGAACGATTGGACGCTCAAGGTTCCCCTTGTTCTTTTCTGCACGAGTCTCATCAAGGGAAACTTGCATGCGCGCTTCGAAATCGGCAATAGCTTGCTCGGCGTCTTCTTGCGTGAAGATTTTTCGGCCAACCAAGTTCGACGTGTAGATCTCTCGGACCGACGGGCGGCTGTCGATGCGCTCGTACATCAGCGGCTGGGTGTACCGGGGCTCGTCACCTTCGTTGTGACCGTGCTTGCGGTAGCAAACCATGTCGATCACTACGTCTTTTTTGAACTCATTACGGAACTCCATGGCCAGCTTGCCCACGCGGTAACACGCTTCGGGATCATCACCGTTCACGTGGAAAATCGGTGCCTGAATCATCTTGGCCACATCAGTGCAGTACACCGAGGACCTCGCCGAATCTGGATTGGTGGTGAAGCCCACTTGGTTGTTGATCACGAGGTGAACGGTGCCACCGGTTTTGTAACCAGTGAGCTGTGAAAGGTTCAGCGTTTCCGGCACAACACCTTGACCAGCAAACGCCGAGTCGCCGTGCATGATCAGCGGCAACACATTGGTTGCACCGTGTACACCCGTCGCATCAAGCTTGGCGCGAACGATTCCTTCAACAACCGGAGCGACCGTTTCGAGGTGCGATGGGTTTGGTGCCAATGAAAGCTCAATCGGGGTTTTTGATATGCCAACATAGGTTCCCTCCGCCCCGAGGTGATACTTCACGTCGCCAGAACCTTGCACCGATGAGCTCGGCATGTCTTCGAATTCGCGGAACAACTGACCAACGCTCTTGCCGACAAGATTGACCAGCGTGTTCAAACGGCCACGGTGCGGCATACCAATCACGGCTTCGGTGACACCGGATTGCGCAGCGGTATCGAGAATGGCATCGAGGATAACCATGGCCGATTCGCCACCCTCCAGACCAAAACGCTTCTGCCCGGTATAGCGCTTGTGCAGAAACTTTTCGAACGCTTCAGCGGCGTTGAGGCGACCCAAAATGTGGCGCTGCTCATCGGGTGTTGGCGTTCCATCGACACCTTCAACTCGACCTTGGATCCAGCGCTTCTCTACCGGGTTCATGATGTGCATGTACTCAACACCAGTGGTGCGGCAGTACGCGTCACGCAAGATGCCCAGGAGATCACCCAGGGTGTGTTCGGTTTTTCCCGCAACCTTACCGGTATAGAAGGTACGATCGAGATCCCAGATCGACATGTCCCACGTGATGGGATCAAGCTCGGCTGGCATGGTGGGTGCCTTGGCATCGAGCGGATCAAGATCGGTGATGAGATGACCGCGTGAACGGTAGGCGTTGATGATTTCCTGAATGGCCGCAGCCTTCTCCGCAATACTACGTTCACCTACGTTTGCATTGGAGTCACGATTCCAGCGGGCAGGCTCATAAGGAACACCCATTGAGGCAAAGATGTCGTCATAAAAATCGTCTTTGCCTTCAAGGTTGGCTTGCACCTGGTTGAGGAACGAACCCGATTCGGCGCCTTGAATAACCCGGTGGTCATAGGTGCTGGTGACCGTTACGACCTTGGAGATCCCAATCTCGGCCAACTTTGCGGGATCGGCGCTGGAGAATGCTGCCGGGTAGTCAATCGTGCCAAGGCCAATGATCGCGGCTTGGGATGGCATCAAACGGGGAATCGAATGCCGGGTGCCGAGTCCACCGGGGTTGGTGATCGAGACGGTTACGCCAGCGAAATCGTCGACGCCCAGTTTGTTGATTCGGGCCTTAGCGATCAGTGCTTCGTAGGCATCGTAAAACTCGCGGAAGCTCAGCGTGTCGGCGTTCTTGATGCACGGGACCACAAGGCTGCGGCTGCCATCGGATTTCTTTACGTCGACCGCAATTCCTAAGCCCACATGCGGGTTTCGCACGATCATGGGTTTGCCGTCAACTTCAACGTAAGAGTTCTTCATGGCCGGCACCGTGTTAAGCGCACGTACGATTGCATACGCAATGATGTGGGTGAAGCTCACCTTGCCACCACGGCTGCGGGCCAAGAACCGGTTGATGATGTTGCGCTCAACCTCCAACAACTTGGCCGGCACATCACGCACGCTGGTTGCCGTAGGAACGGTGAGGCTGGCTTCCATATTCGAAACGATCTTGGCTGAAACCCCACGGAGCGGTTCGGGGGCTGCTCCGGTGCTCGCAACCCCCGTCGAGGCTGCTCCCGAGTTGGCTCCCGAGTTGGCTGCCGAGCTTGCTGTAGCCGGCGCAGCTCCCAAACCAGTGGTTCCCGAGGTACCGGTCGCGGTTGCACCCGTCGGCGTAGCGCTTGCCGGGGCAATGGCGGCTTGAACCGTTGAGGGCTGAGTGACCGGCGGCTGAGCGGCGAGCGCCTGAGGTGCTGCCGACGGGGTACTTGCAGGACCATTGGCCGTCACGGTTGAGGTGTTGGGACTCGATGTCGTTGCGCTCCCCGATGCTGCTGAAGCGGGAACGGCAGAACTCGTGGTTGAGGCCGGGATCGGTAATGCACCTGGAGCTTCGCCATTGACGGCAACGCCTTGGGTTAGGGCACCGTTCGTTGCGGGCCCCGTCGGCTCAGCAGCGTACGTAGTCGCGAAGCCTGCGTTGGTGTGCGGATTAGCCCCGTGACCAGCGGCAAAGTAAGCCTGCCAGCTTTCAGGAACTGATGTGGGATCGAGGTCCCAATCGGCTCGCATGTCATCGACCAACCAAGCGTTGGGGCCGAGCAGGGTTTCGTCGGAAATCGGGGCATTCACGTTAGGAAAATCTAGCGCCCATAGCCCTCATGGGCGGGCCACAATCCGGTTTCCTTCCAGGGATTCTCGGCACATCCTCCCCCGCTCCGGCCCGCCAGCCTTGACGCAGTTCCTCAAAGTCGATCAACAAGGACCGTTCATCGGCTTTGAGCCAAGGTTTGATGCGACCGAAGAACACCACTTGCCGACGGTTGCGACACAGTTTCGCGACAAACCACGAAATGTCACCCTGAGCGGTCAAGTTCTGGATGTACACCGCCGATATCGCTCTTATGTCCCTTACGTTGGCCTCTGCCCTCGAAACCCTCGTACCTCCAGCCCGCCTCGCGGCCCTGTTGATCGAGGCCCGCACCAGCGTTGGGCTTGAGCTCTCCGACATTGAATTGGCCGGCGAGGGACGATTCTCCATGGGGGACCTTCGCCAGATTGAGGCCGGTTCGGTAACGCTGAGCGACAACGAACTCCGCACCATCGCCAGGATCTACAACGTTGACCTGGCCACGGTTGCTCCGGGCCGATCGATTCTTGAGATTGATCGATCCGAAGGCTTGTTGATTGTTGGCGGGAACAGCAAACGATTTCTGCCCGATGATGACGACCGCAAAATCATGTTGCGGTATTTGGCCCTTGTCTACAAAATGCGCGACACGAAACCGGGGGAACCGCTTGGGCCTCGCGACAACGATCTTGCCGTGTTGGCCGAGGTGTTTGGTTGTTCGGTTCTTGATGTGCGGGATCAGTTTGATCACTTGACGACGTCCGCTGTCCGAGAAATCCAGTCATTCCACGGTTCGCTAGGTTGGCGCAAGATCCTTCCTGGCATTGGCGTTTTGGTGGCCATTACCGCGATGGGTGGATTGCTGCTGACCCAACAACACAACTCGGGACCAGTTCGCGCAGCTGCCACACCAGTAGTAGGCGCACATATTTCTATCGGCGAACCGTTAGTGATCAGCCGCGTTTCCGCTGTTTCCGCTGTTTCCGCTGTTGCCTCGGTTGACGGCTCAGATGAAGGTATCCGTATCGGCGACCCCGTTACGGTCACCGCCGATTCCACCCCAAGTTCGCCGAAAGCCATCAACATCGGCGACGCCCTCACCATCACGCAGTAACGAATTTTACGTTTCGGCGTCGTTTTCGTTTGTATGGCTGAGCCGGATCAGGTCGCTTTGAAAGCGTGAACTCAAAGCGTGGGATACAACCACGGCCTGCTTTTTGCGAGAGGCGAGTGGATGCGCCTGGAAGCATCGAAAAGCTCAGCGAGCCAACAACCAAGCAGCGCAAGACCACTCTTCGAAAGGGCCAACATTTCTTGAGTGTAGAACGCCCTATCATCGACTTTCAAAACAAGAATCGAAACGACAGGGGCACAGATATGGTTCGAGCATCGTGGAATGGTCAAGTCATCGCCGAGAGCGACAAGACGGTTGTGGTTGAAGGAAACCAGTACTTTCCCGCCAATTCCGTCCGCGCCGAGTTCTTGATACCGAGCACCTACTCAACTGGCTGCCCGTGGAAAGGTACGGCTTCGTATCATTCCGTTGTTGTCGACGGCGCCGAAAACCCCAACGCGGCCTGGTTCTATCCGTTTCCCCTTCCCGCAGCCGCAGAAATCACCGGACACATCGCCTTCTGGCGTGGCGTCACCATCGACATCGATTAATTACCAAACCCTTTCACGCCGAAGCATTTCGGAATTTTCAGATGAGCCAGACCGACTAAACCGTGGACCCGTTCTTTCGGTCGATGATGAGTGTGAGTTCGTGCTTGTTGGCGGAGAGGTGCAGGACTCTCGAATTAGTAAGCGCCCGGAATTGTTTTAGGAGGGCGTAATCCGTGGTGCCTTGGAGTTTGATGGTGAGCACCATGGTGGAAACGTGTGGGGCCCAGGATTGCGCGAGACGTAGGAGGCGATCGGGGTAGGCGGCGATATCGGAGCACATCCAATCGAACTGGCCATGTTCACCTATCGATCCGGGGGCGGTTGAGGCGGGGTCAATACCAAAGGCGCTTTCACCGCGAAACGTTACGTTGGGCATTGCGGCTACATCGTCGTCGAGCGGAGATTTGTCAACAGCTACAACACTGGCACCGCAGCTCGCCATTGACCACGTCCAACCGCCCGGGCATGCGCCGAGATCAACGCAACGCTCCCCTGCCGCGGGCCAACGCCCGAGTACTGCGCACGCCTCCCAAAGTTTTAGATAGGCACGGCTTGGAGGTCCTCCGCGATCTTCCACAAACGTCGCCACGCCATTAGGGAACGGACTCGAGCACTTCGCAGCGGCGAGCATCATTACGGGCGAAAGTAGGGTCCACGAACCGAGCGGGGCTGTTGGTGCGATCTGTCCAAACGCTAGAGGTTTTGATGAAACAAACGGCAGTTTTTCGGCAATCAAACCCGCTCGACCGCTAGCCACTTCGGGTTGAAGCAGCGCCCAATTACGCTGACGAGCACGCAACTCCCGAGCCCCGTCGCCAATCGAAGCAATGGGAATTCGCTCGCACTCAAACCAGGTGTTTTGCGACCACGCCGCGTCGATCGCCTCGCCACTGGTAATTACTAGGTTGCCAACCTGCGAAGTGACCTTCACCTTGTGGTGCTCCAACTCCGCCAGCAACTCATCGACAAACCCCTCGGCCCCCAAATACGCAGTTGTTACACGGGGTTCACGGGGTGTCCCCGTGTGAGCAGTTGTTGTGGCCGAACCCATCAACCCAGTCTGGCATCTGCACCAAACGCCGGGCCGACTTCGTCTCCAGACCGGACCGTGCTCCTAGTCCAACCGGCAAGCCAAACTGGGAGCACCTGCATCGAGACCGAATCTATTGAGCCAAACTGACCTTTGTTCGATCGATTCAGCCCAAGGGTTAGGCAACTGCGGGGCTTACTAGGCGGCCGGGGCGGCTCGTGAGGGCTGATTCGGTGAGGGCGCCGTTGGCGATGACGTGGCTGCCGTTGACGAAGAGGTGATGCATGCCGGTTGGCTGATCGGCGGTGAGGCGCTCGGCGTTGGCGGGGAAATCGTTGATGCGACGGGTCGGTCCGGGGGCAACGGTTGCAGGATCGAAGACCACGATGTCGGCGATAGCGCCTTCTCGAAGCACACCGCGATCGGTGAACCCGAACAGGTCGGCTTGTACTTGGGTAAGTTTGTGAATGGCTTGTTCGATGGACAGTACCTTGCGTTCGCGAACCCACGTACCCAGCAGATCGGTGGCCTGCACGGCATCGCAGAGTTGACCAACGTGCGCACCGGCATCGGAAAGACCCAATGTGCACTGATCTTCTTGAATCAACATGGTGATGCCGTCGAGGTCGTCGTTGGCAAGCACTGCGCGCATACGAAGTCGCAGATCGGGCTCGGCAAGTGTGAGTTCCATCAGCAAGTCAAACGGTTCTTTACCTGCATCTAGCGCTATCGGTTCAAGTCGCTGGCCCACGAGTTCCGGATGCACGGTCGATTCCATAACTTCGAACGTGTCCCAACGTGGCGGCAACGTTTTCTCGCCCTTCCACTTTTCCATCGCCTCGGCTCGCCATGCAGGATCGGCGTAGGCAGCACGGCGTTCATCGAGTGTCTTGGGCATCAAAGCCGCGAATACGGGATTCACATTCAAGGTGAACGGTTCAACCATCGTCATCGAAAACGCCAGCGGACGAGCCGAAACTTGTGGCCAAACTTGCACACCGTTTGCCACTCCCCGACGGTGGATTTCCATGGCCTTGAGGTGACCGCCGGC
>JAYSVF010000287.1:0-18028 GCA_043718695.1 Acidimicrobiia bacterium
TTACGGCAGCAACTGCGTCGACATCTTTGCCGTTGATTACGTCGGTCGCGCCAAATTCTTGAGCCATCTCCAGCTTCGCGGGGTTGAGATCAACGGCGATGATGCGTCCGGCCCCAGCGATTCGCGCACCCTGGATGCAGTTGAGCCCAATACCTCCGCAGCCGATCACCGCAACGGTTGAACCCGGCTCGATCGCTGCAGTCCGAAACACCGCTCCAACTCCGGTTGTTACGCCGCACCCTATGAGTGCCGCGCGGTCAAGGGGCATGTCTTTGTCGATCTTCACCAACGCGTGTTCGTGCACCAACATCTGCTCGGCGAAACTTGATAAGCGCATGAACTGGTGCACGTGCTCCCCTCCGAGTGAAAGCCGCGAACCGGTGCCGGGGGCACGCTCGATAGCGGTCCGGTTGTTACAGATCGAAAGCCGACCGGTGAGGCAGTATTCGCATCCACCGCAATACGCCGACAGGCAGGTGATGACGTGATCACCCGCTTGCACATAGGTGACCCCTTCGCCGACAGCTTCGACCACGCCAGCGGATTCGTGGCCGAGTACCGAGGGAACCGGATGGGGATAGAGCCCTTCCATGAAATGCAGATCGGAATGGCACAGACCGGCGGCAGCCGTCCGCACCAAGACCTCGCCCGGGCCAGGTTTATTGATCGTGACATCGAGAATCGAGAGGTTACCGGGGATCGATTCCAAAACTGCAGCGCGCATAGCGAGTTCCTTCTCTGAGACCTATTCGGGGGTGCACCTGGTGCAGCGACAGCATGACACTTCGCTGTTTCCAGGGCAATTGCAAATTTTCGAGTTCTGTGGCTATCGTCACACCGTGCACTAGTGCGTGCTCGCGCAAGTAATTGCGCAGTGATTTTGGTGTATTTTCCGCGATGGTGCGGGGAACCAAGGTAAAAACACTGCGCAATGAATTGCGCGTCCCTGCACGAGTCGCAGGTTTTCGCTGGTCGGCCTCGAATGACGATTCCCCCACGAGCGTCGTTCGTTTCCGATCAGCGGAATGCCTCGCTGCACCGCCGTGCTCCCCACCGATTCGAATATTGCTCGAAATTTTGCGAGGAAGTTGGGGAACCAAGGGCGCAACAGAACATCATCAATCGGAGGATCATGGCAACGAAGTACTACGTAACCGACACCAACCTTTCGGCGCGTTTCCCGCTCTACACGCGGGCAAACGTGGGTGAGGTGTTTCCCGATCCTGTTACGCCCCTGTCCGGTGGTTCCATGTTGTGGCAGGCCGAAGAAGGCTGGCGTGATGCTTGGGTTCGGATGGGTGCTTTCGATGCTAATGAGTTTCCTGTCGATTGGTGTCAGTTGGCCGTTGTAGGTGGCTATTGCTACTTGAATGCCTCGCTGATCCGGCTCTTTGGGGTGCGGGCTCCGGGCCTGTCTTGGCAGGACATGGATGCCCAGTTCTTTGGTGCGCAACCGGGAGTTCCTGATTACGTCGAAGTTCCCGGCGACGAACGGCTTGATCTCACCGAAAAAATTGGTGGCACCTTCGGGTACGTACTCGGCCAACATTCACTCAGTGCACTTACAGAACTCACGGAGGACCGAGCCTTAACCAAAAGGATTCGTGCGGAACGTCCAGATTTTACGGCGATGAGCGAGGCTGAATTGTGGGCCAAGTTCAACGAACTAATGCCAACCCATCGAGTCCTGTTCAGCCACCATCTCTTTGCTACCTACATGGCCACAGTTCCGGTCGGTATCATTACTGCGGTGGCAACAGCGGTTGGTCGCCCGGATCTCATCATGCCGCTAATAGCTGGAATTGGCGAAGTTGACTCTGCGGCCCCTAGCCATGCCATGTGGTCGATCGGGCGCTTGATCGCTGGATCGGCCCAACTCACCGCTGAATTCAATGATGGGGTGGTTGGCCTGATTCATAGACTGCAGTCCTCGGGTTCAGCGGATGCATTGGCATTTTTAGCGGAGTTTGATGCGTTTCTTTCGGAGTTTGGTTCGCGGGGACCAAATGAATGGGAGATGCGTTCACCTACCTGGGAAACCCGCCCGGAGCTTGCCCTGTCGGCGATTGACCGGATGCGATTCGCCGCGACCGAGCAAGACCCTGCAACCATGAACGCCTCTCGCGCCGCCGATCGTGAGGCCGCTGCCGTTATCTTGCTTGCCATGGTGGAGGCGGACCCAGCAACCCATGGACAACTCGCTGCGGGAATCGCTGCTACCAAGGCGTGGCTCCCGGGGCGTGAGCGGACGAAGACCAACAACATTCGTTTGATTCACGAAATGCGTATGACGATGCGTGAACTTGGTCGACGCATGGTTGCAAAGGGTGCATTCGATGAGATTGAAGACTTTGGCTTCATCAAGTACGAAGAATGGGAAGCGGCGATGGCTGATCCCAAATCGTTTCTTGAAACGGTCCGTTCGCGCCGTGTTGAGTACAACAAGCTGCTGGAACTCGTGCCTCCGTTCGTCTTCGAAGGCCAAGCGGAGCCCCCGTCAACTTGGGCCCGGCGTGATGCGGCTGCCGAAAACAAACTCGGCCTTGGTGACGTTCTCCAGGGAATGCCGGGCTGTTCTGGTGTAGTTGAAGGCCGCGCCCGGGTGATCCTTGATTCGAGTGATCCAACCGATCTTGATCCAGGCGACATTCTCGTAGCCCCCATCACTGATCCTTCGTGGACACCGCTGTTCGTTCCGGCAGGCGGTGTGGTGGTCGATGTGGGTGCGCCGCTCAGTCACGCCATCATCGTGAGTCGCGAGCTGGGCATACCGTGCGTCATCTCAGCGACTGATGCCACCCGTCGAATCCCCAATGGCGCATTGATTCGCGTCGACGGCAACACCGGCGCGGTCACCATTCTGCAGATGCCCTAACCCCTAGAGTCCAGAGGTTCCTAAGGTTGTGCTGCTAGGAATGGCGACTGATGTCGCCACTTCGTCTCGTGCTGCGGTGTCTGAGGTCCCAGCGCTGTTCAAGGCGGTTCCTTCTGAGGTTCCGGAAGTAACGGACGCTCCAAGCGGGTCGCTGAACCCAGGTCGGGCCGGGGTCTCCACATTGTCTGGGCCGCGCAGCGTTTCATAGTCGTCACGGGAAACTGAGCCAGTGGTTGGCTGACCGTTGGCGAGTGGGACAGCAATAGGGCGACCGTTGGCTCGGAAACGAACACGACCAATTCCGGTCGGTACTGCCGTTACCGTGAAAACGATTTGGGCGATACCAAGGGATTGTTCGGGGCCGGGAAGGTTCAGAAATTCGGGGCTCAATTCAATCGTGGCTACACCCCCAGCCAGCTTTGCGTCGACGATCATTGCCGGGTCGACGATGGCACTGCGCAAACTCGCTTCAGCTCCATAGGGCAGCGGGCCGTAGCGAAGTGCATTGATGGCGATTCCAAAATCGTTGCCCTCCGGAGTTCGACGAGCAGCAACAATTTCGCCGAACGGTGAAATCCAAAACACATCGAGAGGGTAGATGAGGGGCACTAGAGCCGTTGTTGGGGGAGGGGCGGTCGTGGCCGGTGCCGAGCTGGGCGTAACAATGGTCGTCGTTGTAGTACTGGTGGTTGTTGTAGGCGCAGGCACCACGCCGACGGGTTTGTAGCCAAGTTCGTCTTTGCGAAGCGGTCGATCAGCTCGGTCAAGAGGAACGCCGCACGCCGCAATTGCCATTGCCATGGCCAGGATGGCGGTGCCTGAAGCAACCTGCCAGGCGTGACGTTGGGTTAAGGCTGACCTAGATGGCGAAAGGTTCATGCGTGATACTCCGGAAGTGAAACGCTGAATCGTGCTCCACGCTCGGGGCTTTCGGTGATGAAAACCGAGCCACCCATAAGCCGGAGATGCTCGGTCACCAGAGCTAATCCCAATCCCGCACCAGGAAGGTGGCGGCCGTGTCCACCGCGAGCGAATCGTTCAAAGACCCGTTCGCGCTCCGAAAACGGTACGCCCGGTCCTGCGTCATCCACATGCACGCTTAGCGATTTTTCGGCATACTGCAAACGGATTGCCTTCACCCCACCGCCATGGTTGTTCGCGTTCTCAACCAGATTGGCAACGACTCGTTCGAAACGTCGAGCATCGACTTCAACCTGGCGAACTCCCACTGCTTCGTCAACTTCAAGAAGCCCCTGGTCGATACTGAGGTGGGAGAGCACCGATCGAACAAGGGGCTCAGCGCGCAGCGGAACCATATCGATGCTGGCCGCTCCCGCCTCGATTCGAGCAATTTCGAGGAGGTCCAGCACGATGCGTTCGAACCGCTTGACGTCTTTTTCGAGTAGTTCCACGCCCAGCTGCGCACGTTCGCCCAACTCGCCTTTACGGTTCGCAACCAGCTCGACTGCGCCACGCATAGAAGTGAGTGGCGATCTGAGTTCGTGACTTACATGCGAGGCAAAACGTCGTTCCCGTTGGATCTTTTCCTCTAACGAATCGGTCATGGAGTTAAACGAGTTGACCAGACGGGCAAGATCGCGGTCCTTCGAGTTTGCTAAGCGCGCAGAAAGATCACCCTTTTCGATCTTCTCCGCGGTAATGGCAATGGTTCCAAGTGGCCGCATGACCCGCCGACTTGCCAACAACCCAAGTAGGGCGCCAAGTACCGTTGCCACGATTGCGCCGGCGGCAAGTGCGGTTCCAAGGGCTCCAAGGGTTCGTTCGAGTTCATCGAGATTTGAAACCTCGATGTACATCGTGGGGATCACGTCGTCGGTTTCACGTAAACCCGATAACTGGTTTGCAGGTCCAAGGGGAATCGCGACAGCAAGAAAGGGTTGGTTGTTGCGCGCGAATCGTTGACGGGTGGCTCGTCCATTGAGTGCATTGCGCAGGAATGAATCGGGGAGATCGTTTTGCGGGGAGGAATTTACGCGGGTTACGTACCAGCTTCCATCCTTTCGCAACAGTGGCTCTGAAGCCAGGCCACTAGTGACCCGATCAACAGCCGCTTTTGGATCAGCAGATTCATTGCGAAGGGCATTGGCGACCTGCTGGGCGTTGAATGATGCTTGGCGAACCGCGAAAGTTTCTCGCTGCGACAGAAGGTAGGCGCGCGAACGGTTGTAGGTAACCAAAGACAACACAAGGGACAGGGTGAGACCCATAAGGGCGAAGGCCACGCTAGAGCGAGCTCGAAGCCCAAACCGAGGAAGATGCGGACGTTTCATCGGGGGATATCACCCTGACACACACAACAGTTGAATCGGTTGGACGCATTCCGACTCTCTCGCCCGAAGTCCGTCCAATCGATTCTGTGGAGGCGCCAGGCGGTCATGGAACGAGTTTGTAACCGAGCCCGCGGACGGTAACTAGATGTTGAGGGGTAGAAGGGTTTGCCTCAAGCTTCACGCGGAGACGATAGATCTGGGTATCTACCAGCCGTCCATCGCCTAAATAGTCGTACCCCCAAACCCGGTCGAGAAGCACTTCACGAGACAACAACTCGCCAGGATGCTCCGCCAACTCGCACAGAATCTTGAACTCGGTCTTGGTGAGGATCAACGGTTGATCTTGCCAAAACGCTTCACCCGCCGTCGGCCTCAGCATGAGGGGGCCAACCGTAAGTTCGCGTAGGTGATCGGTGGGCGTTTCTTCGGTGTCGCTCGTACCCACAGCCCCATGTACCCGGCGAAGAAGCGCTCGTAAGCGCGCTGCCAATTCCTTCGGGGCAATGGGTTTCACGAGATAGTCATCGGCCCCCGCCTCAAGCCCGGCCACCACATCATGGGTGTCGGCTTGGGCGGTGAGGATCACGATGGGTATGCGGCTGTGCTCTCGAATGCCGCGGACCACGTCAAATCCGTGCACATCCGGCAACAAGAGGTCCACGATGGCGATATCGATGGTTTCGTTACGAGCAGTCTCCAAACCCTCAGTCCCAGTCGCTGCGCCAAAGACCGTGTATCCCTCGTCTTCGAGATTCAGGCCAAGCGTGAGGCGAATTTGGTCGTCGTCTTCAACGAAAAGCAGGGCCGTTGCCATCCCTGCATCATTGTCGAACCGTAAGGGGGTGTGCGACGGGATTGCTCCGCACCAGCACAGCAAATCGAGGTTGGGGGAACTTGTTCCGAAACTGTGACGCATTCGCGACATTCACGGGTGCGTGTCGCGACAGGTCATCCGTCATGATGTTTCTCGTAGCTTCACTTCTCCCCTGAGTTGAACGTTGCAATTGGGTGGTGGAACTCGTTCGGGTCCGGTGGTGGGTCCGAACGAGCGCCCGCCCCGCCCGCCGTGCTAACCCGGCCTCCCGCCCCGCTTCGCTAGCCCGGGTCCACGTTTTTGAACGGTTTGGCGAAATCTGGCCGCAGCATTCGCCAAATGATGGTGTCGAAAGACTTGGCGTCGTACATGCGGAAAAGCACCGCTCGGTTGGGCTTGTCGGCAAAGAACGCGGCCGTGGTTTTGCGATTGGCTGGATCAACCAACGGATCCGTCATCGTGGCCCGACAGGTCGCTTCGATATCGGTGAACTTGGCCCGAAGCTCTGCCACGTAGGCATTTAGCCAGGCATACAGCTCATCAGGTACGCGATCCAACAGCTCATCGAAGGGCAAGTTTTCGCTCAGGTGCTCCCAAACCGTCACGGTTGAAACGCCCGTCACGATGCGGTGCAGCCGCACGTAATCGGCAAACTTCACCTTGACCCGCAGCCCACTTTCGAACCGGATCACGTACCCTTCGCCCTCCTCGCCCAAACGATCCTCACCGTCGGCCCCGGCAACCTGAGCCCACTCAGCCATCGTGTGGTGACGCGTGACAACAAGCCCAGGCCAATCCTCAGCGGTTGGTAAGGCGCGATCGAGACCCGTGGCGTTGTCGGTAATGGCAAGTAGCACCAAATCGTCCATGCCTCGGTAGTCAACAACAATGCGATTCTCGGGATAGATAATCTCGAAGAGCCAGGTTTCATCAGGCTTTACGAGCCGGTCAAGCGCAGCGGCATACTTTGTGCGGATGATCTTCGAGGCGTGAATAGCCTGTTCGCTTATGAACGAACCGCGCGTGGAAATGCACCACTCATTGGTATCGGGATGTCGGTAGGCGATGCCTAGCGAACCGTCGAGTTTGTCGTACACCCGAAGGTCTCATCAAGAGGCAAGGTTTCGTGTTCACCGGAGTTGAAGAACTTCCCAAACGGACGTGCCCAAACACGGCCGTCATCATGAACAATCAGCCCTCGACACGCCATGGTTTCTGGTGTCCACACCCGCTCGAACTGTGCTCGTTGGGTGTAGTCATAGAGATGAAGCGGCGCGCTCGGATGGGATTTACGGGCAATGAATCCATCCGCCACCAACTGATCGAAGGCGCGCTGATCCAGTATTTCATTGAGTGTGATCACGGTTCCTCCTAGGGACGTTGGATCGGTCGAGCTTTGTGAGTTGGGGTTGTCGTTTGGGTTTGGCTAGAAGTCGCCTGGAGCGACTTGTAAGCAGACGAGCCCGAGCCCGCGCCACATGTCGACCACTTGTTGACGGTCATCGAGTACGAAGCTCACATTCCACTTTCCGCGGATATGAGCATCAAACAGTTCACGTTTAACAATGGAGTCCTTGCGCTGATCTCCCTCTGCGCGCATATGAAGCTCATCGTACCGAATGTTGTTGGCCTGCAACCAGCGTTCAGTAGGTTCGCGGTATTCACCGCTACGTCCACTCATCAACACCACATGCTCCTGATGCACGATGATTCCACGCACAACTTCGTTCACTTCATCGGTCTCGCATTTCGACGCGTCGAACGGCCCGCGGGCGACCATGAGCGCGAGCGTGCCATCCAGGTCCACAATCACCGCAGTGCGCAAGGTTGGATCAAGCGTGATCGGCTCACTGGTGGCAGGCGCGAGAAACGCATTCCACATGTTGCGAATGACCTTCTCACCCACGCTTACCGGGCGCTTCAAATCCCTGGCAATCGCTTCATCGAGATCGACCTCAAAGAACTTGATCTTGATCATCGTCCCGGGGCGTGTTCCTTGATAAGCGCGCGGATCGCTGCCTCCTGTCGAGGATGGAGGTTGGTGTCATCAATGATCACTTGTTTGCCATCACGAATCGCGCTGAGAATGATGTGGTCTCGGAGGTTTTCTACGAACTTCTCGTTGTTTTTCGTCCAATGACCACCATCGAGCATGGCCCGCAAATCGTCCTTGTTGACCCGTTTCACCTCACCGGGCCGCTTCGCCACCTGCTCCTTCGCCCACGTACTCTTCCCCGAAGCCGGAAGCCCTTTGCAAATCGTTACCGTCGCCATCCCTCAACCTTTGCAGATCTCGCCGTGGCTAGCAGGCGAATTTCGTTGGGCACTACGGTTGGCGGATGGCTAGAGACTGGGTTGCTTGGCATAAGGCGTATGAGGATCCGTCGAGTTCCTTGTCGCAGCGGCAGCGTGATGTGGCGACGATGATTCGCACGTTTCTCGATGAAGCACCAGCAGGTGAACTTCGGGTCTTGTCACTGTGTGCTGGGGATGGTGGCGATCTGGAGTTGGCGTTGAACGGCCATTCGCGAACTGGTGATGTCACGGGGTGCCTGGTGGAGTTCGATCCGGCGTTGGCCGAGCGAGCTCGGGCAAAGCAAGCGAGGATCGGCTCACGACTTGAGGTGCGATGCGCCGATGCGGGTGATCCTGCGAACTTCGTCGATGTTGCCCTGGCCCCGGATGCTGTTGGGCCGACTTCGTTAGCGAACGGATGGTTGTTGACCCGACCGGCTAACCGGGTTGGCGAACCTGTTGACTTGTTGATGCTCGTTGGTATCTTCGGCAACATTTCTGATGACGACATTCGGCGCACCATCAACGCGGTTCCTTCGCTGTGTAAGCCGGGAGCAACCGTGATCTGGGGTCGTCATCGCCGGGAGCCTGATCTCACGCCGCAGATTCGTGAGTGGTTCGAAGCCGTCGGGTGCGCGAGCACGGGCTTTGTTTCGCCGGGCGTTGGACACCATTCAACTGCCAGTGAACGGGTTGGTCCTGTTTCGAACGATCCGTTGCCGACGAAGTTGTTTACGTTTCTCGACGATCTTTGGTGAGGTGGGGTGCCTGACACGGTTTAGTGTCGTCGGCGGGAAATGCTGATGACGACAACTACTGGACCGGCTGCCTCCTCGCGGGATCGCATTTTGGTGGCGGGATTGTTCCTTGCGGTCAGTATGAGTGCCTTCGAAATCACGGCGGTGCTCACAGCGCTATCGAGCATTGTGAGCGAGCTCCGCGGTGAGCGGTTCTATGGGGCCACGTTGGCGGTTTACCTGTTGGCATCGCTCATTTCGGTGGTGGCCAGTGGCGAGATGGCCGATCGACGAGGTCCATCGTTGCCCTTCGCACTTGGTGTCGGCTTGTTCTTGGCGGGCCTAGTGGTTGCGGGCACTGCGCGCTCGCCTTTTGTGCTGGTTGTGGGGCGAGTCATGCAGGGGATGGGGGCGGGTGCGCAAACGACGTTGACCTATGTGGTAATTCGCCGCGCCATTCGCGAGGAGCTGCAACCAAAGATTTATGCGGTGATGTCGGCGGCGTGGGTGTTGCCGAGTCTTGTTGCGCCGCTGATTGCTGGCTGGATCACTGATCGGTTTGGTTGGCGTTGGGTGTTTCTGGGGCTGGTTGTGCCCGTCGTAGCAGTAGGTGTGCTTGTTGTTTCGCAAATCCGTCACCTTGGTCCGCCGGGAGAGCCGGTAGGGAAAAGTCGATTGCCGACGGCGCTGTTACTTTCGGCCGGTGCCACAGCCGTACTTGTTGGATCGACCAACCGCACGGTGTTGCTAGCGCTTCTTCTTGGCGGTGGTGGACTTCTGGTTTGTGCTGGTGCAGCTCGCTCGCTACTCCCGAAAGGCACCTATTCGTTGCAGCTCGGTTTGCCTTCGGCCGTGGCTTCTCGCTTCTTGGCAACCTTTGCCTTTGGTTGCGTCGACAGCTTCGTGCCGTTTGCCGCAAAGAACATTCATGGTGTTCAGTCGGCGGCGGTTCAGGGCTTCATGATTATCGGCGCAGCAATCACCTGGACGGGTGGCCAAGCGTATGCGGCGAAACGTTCAGCGGAAATGAGAACGGATAACTATGTACGCCTAGGCTTTGTGCTTCTTGGAACTGGTGCGTTGCTTACGTCGACCGTCGTCGCCCCTCAAACTCCGCTTTGGTTGGTTTTCTCGGTTTGGATGGTTGGTGGATTGGGAATGGGTTTGTTGTTTAACCCCACCACCGTCGTGGCCATGAGCTCTAGCTCCGACAGCGATGCGGGACTGGTTGGCAGCCAACTCTCCATGGCCGATTCGCTCGGATTTGCGGGTGCTGCAACCCTAGGTGGAACCTTTATTGCCATCGCGGAACGAACCTCGCTGAATCTGCGAGACGCGCTTGCGTTGACGTTCATCGCCGCCGTTGGAACCTGCTTTGTAGGTGTGATCGCTAGCCGGAAAGTAACTGTGGCGTAATTTAGTTATCGCAATGGCTGGCGTTGTACCGCACCGGCTTTTGCTGGACGGGCCAGTAGGCTTGAGCGATGGGTACTTGGGAAATCTGGCGGGATGTAAACAAGCGCGGTTGGGAAGAACGAGTACCCATTCATGTTGGTCCGAACGGCTATGAGCGAGAGCGATTTATCGCAGATCCCAGCCACGTATCGAATGTGATTGCGTTTGATCGTGCCCGTCTCAATGGAGGCGCTCGGCTCGAAGGGCTCGATGTTTGTCACTTGCAATGCCATATCGGAACCGACACGCTTTCGCTGTTGCGACTTGGCGCGAAATCGGTAACGGGTCTCGATTTTTCGCCTTCTGCGTTGAAAGAAGCGCAATGGCTGTTTGACCAGGTAGGTTCGAAGGGTCGATTCGTAGAGTCCGACGTGTTTGATGCAGTAAGCGCGCTTGGTACTACCTACGATCTCGTTTACGCCAGTGTTGGTGCCATCAATTGGATCAACGACATTGGTCGTTGGATGCAAGTTGCCTCGGCATTGTTACGACCGGGAGGATCGCTGTACCTGCGCGATTTGCATCCATTCTTCATGAGCCTCGACTTTGACCGTGCGCTTGGTGATCCACTAAAGGTCCGCTTTGATTACTTCGAAATGCCGGAGCCCGAAAGTTTGGAAACCGAGCACACGTATAGCGGTGATGGTCGACCGCTTAAAAACAAGATGACGCATGAGTGGTCGCATAGTGTCTCGGAAATCATCAGCGGCGCTCTCGGTGCGGGGCTCCAGATTTATGCCGTCTACGAAGATGAGTTCGCCGATTGGCAAGCCTTTCCCGACATGATCGAAGGTGACAACGGCCAATTCAGAATGCCCCCGGGAACACCGCGGATCCCGTACTACTTCACGCTGCAAGCCACTAATGGCGCTTAGCGAGCGTAAGACTCGATGGTTGCTTTGTGGCCGGGTGCTCCAGCTAGTTTGTCATCAGACGTAATGAGCGGGAGCTCAAGGGCTTCGCTTAGCGCAACGTAGGCCGCGTCGTATGAGGTGATGTTGGCTCGAAGCGCCCAGATCCGATCGGCCAACAGGGTGTGGGGATAGCGCTCGATCGGCAGTTGGCTAAACAGCTGCCTCGCAAGCTGTGCCGCTTTTGTGCTCAGCGACCCTCGAGAGACGAGCCTTCGCAGAACGCTCAAAAACTCAACATCAATGAGGTGCGGAGCGTGCAGCTCAGTCGCATTCGCTATGCGTTCGACAAGGGCTGTGTTGGGTGGATTTTCGAGCAGAAGATCAACGATTGCTGAAGTATCTACGACGATCAACGATTGTTATCCTCATCGCGAATCGCCCTCAGGGCGGCCACCGCCGCTCCTGGAGCGACTCCCCAAGTTTTCGTTGTAGCCCGGCGAAGGACTTCACTGATTGCTGGTCGTTCAGCAATTTTCGTGGCCTCTCGCAACATGAATTCTGAAAGCGACAAACCGGCGGCAGCGGCGTGATCCCGCAGCGATGCGTGCACGTCGCTGGGTACTTCGCGGATTTGTATTGTCGTCATGGACTCATTCTACCCGTTTCGAAGCATTGTGCATGCATTGTGCATGCACTCTTGCAGACAACTGACTACTTGCCGGTGAAGTTGGCGGGGCGACGTTCGAGGAACGAGGCGACACCTTCACGGTGATCGTCACTTTTGAAACATGCAGCCAGTGCTTTGGTGTGAGCGGCCATATGTTCAGGTAGGTCGCGGCCTAGACCCTCGAAGACCAGTTGCTTGATGAGGCGATGGGACATGGGTGAACCCTGCAGGAATCGCTCCGCCTCGGCTTGGGCAGCGGCGGCCAAATCCTCGGAGGGAACGACTGCGGAAAGGAAGCCAACCTGCAGTGCCTCGTCGGCAGAAATCATGTCGCCCGAATACAGCAACCGCAACGCAGCTTGTACACCGATGAGTCGGGGGAGTAACCACGAACCTGCACCGGTATCGGGGACGAGACCGCGATGGGCGAAGTTCCAGGCGAAGCGCGCATTGGGTGTTCCTATGCGTACATCGCAGTGTGAGGCGTACTCTGCACCCATACCAACAGCCGGACCGTCGATCGCAGCGATCACCGGTTTCGGGCACGCAATGGCAGGCCACCACACATCATGATCGCCAGCTTCGCCTCGTAACCCTCGCTCGGTGCCTGGGATCGTGGCTAGATCGGCCAAGTCGGTGCCAGAGCAAAACGCGCCAGGTACCCCCGTGAGGATGACGACCCGCGTCCGATCATCGGCTCCAGCTTCGCGGAACGTTCCGATCAAATCCGAAAGCATGGCGTAGGTGACGGCATTGCGCTTCGCCGGACGGTCGATGGTGATCGTGCCAATTTGTCCGTCAACGCTGTATCGAATGAACTCGCTCATGCGGCCACCCTACTCAGGCCTTCTGTTCGACGTACACTTCAAGACACCGGGTGAAGTAGCGCTGTGCGCGGAGTTGCACCCTCCACAGATTTACGGTCCGAGCTTATTGTCGATGAATGCCAATCGAAGCAATCCAGCTGAGGGGAGAGAAACTCCTTGATCAAACGTTTGTGGTGCGCGGAGGTGCACGCTCGTTAGATAGCGACTTGTTGCTTCGAGCTAGTGAGCTAACTAGAAAGCGTTGGGGCTTCGATGGCATTAGCGTTTTCGAGGCGCCGGATGGAGATCTTCTCGCTTTGAGCCGAAGGCTTCGCTCTGTTGCCGAACGCCCGATAGTCCGGACCGCTCCGGCAGGAGTACTCCGTCGCCAAGGATTTCCGCTCTTTGACACCGGGAGCGATCTTCATTGGACGATCGTGCTCGCCGATACCCAACCAGCGACACTGGAACGGCTCCGAGCATGCTTTACCGAGCCGGTAAGCAATCCCGGCTACTTACTTCGGCCGAATCGGTAGGATTGGATATGGACTTCTCGACATATGACGTCTGGTACGACCCAAACGAGATTGGCGCTGACAACAGACTTAGGGTTCTTCTCAGCTGGGCTAAGCCCGGCCTGGAGATCGCCGTGGGCAGGTTGGTTCGTATCGGCGATGATGAACTGCCGCCTTTGTTTGCCCGAATTCTCGGATTTGATGATCAGACGAGTTTGCTCACACTTGAAGTTCTTTTCGACACCTTGGAAAACGCAGCGGTCGCTTGATTGTAGAGATTCAAGTTGGCAGGAGCGAGTTGGTTGACCGCTAGTGCAGGGACGCGGAAGTTACTCTGCAGTGTTTCAACTCAATCCTCAGTACCTAGAGGGAATCGCCATCGAAATCACTGCATCGTCACTTTCGCGAACACGCACCGGGAGAGTGCTGGAATAATAAGACCTAGACAAGTCGCGAACTGGGAAAACGCAGTCGCATTTATTCAGCAGGCTCCTAAGGATCCACACGAAATTGGGCGAGTGAGGTAGTTGATGGGAGACGTTTCGAGAGCGCTGCTTCGACGTGGGAGGTGCTGAGGTCCTAGATTCGGCGTTATGAGTGAACTTGAGCAAATCGGCACGAAGCATCGGCTGTCGAAACTGAGCCGTTCGATTGCTGGGCGGGTGGCCGTGGTGACGGGCGCTGGCAGTGGCATGGGACGGGCAACAGCGTTTCTGTTTGCCGACGAAGGGGCGAAGGTTGCGGTAATTGATCGTGACGCTGAAGGGGTGATCGAAACGGTGCAGCGCATCACCGATGCCGGGGGAGTGGCTTCTGGATTCGTGGTGGACGTAACCAACGGATCAGCCATCCACGATGTGATCAACGATGTGCGAGAGCAACTTGGCCCCGTAGATATTTTGGTTAACAACGCAGGCGTATCGATGGCCTCACCTATCGCTGGCGAAGACTTTTACACCGCCTGGAACTACACTCTTGCCGTAAACCTCAGTGCACATACTTATTTCGTGCGGGAATGCTTGGAGGATTTGGCCCGCAATGGCGATGGTCGTGTTGTGAACATTGCCTCTACCGAAGGGTTGGGCGCCACGCCAGGGATCGCCGCGTACACAACCTCGAAGCATGGGGTAATTGGGCTCACCCGAGCACTTGCGGTAGAACTCGGCCCACGCGGCATAACGGTGAACTGCATCTGTCCGGGACCAATTCTCACCGCAATGACCGAAGAAATCCCCGATGAGCACAAGACGATTTTTGCAAAACGTCGCACCGCAGTTCGTCGCTATGGCGACCCCGAAGAGGTAGCACACGGAACCCTAAGTTTGGTGCTTCCCGCCGCTAGCTTCATCTGCGGTGCAGCTTTGGTTGTCGACGGTGGACTCACGATTCGCAATGCCTAGCGCGGTGAGGAATCCATGGTCACGAAGCGTCGCCCCCTGAGCGTTTTTCATTCCCTCGAAGAAGGGACTGCAGATGCCTGAGATTCCCGAAGTGCAATCCCTAGCGAATTGGTTAGGGGAACGAACTGCCGGCTTGGTGATTGAACGAGCCGACATCCTGGCCATAAGCGCGCTGAAGACTTTTGATCCTCCGCTTGACGCACTGAAGGACAGGGCGATTGTTGGATGGAGTCGCCGGGGCAAGTTCCTCATTGCCGAAACCCGGGCGCTCGGCGATGGCTTAACTGATCCGATCTATCTTTGCATCCACTTAGCCCGCGCCGGTTGGCTGCGCTGGACCGACGAAGTAAAGGCCACAACCGCCAAGCTCACCAAAGGCCCACAGGCGCTACGGATCACCTTCAGCGATGGCTCAGGCTTCACCGCAACCGAAGCGGGGACGGACAAGCGACTGGCCGTTCATGTAACCAAGGACCCCGAAACCGTTGAGCGTATCCGAACACTCGGTGTCGATGCACTTGGCCCTGCGTTCACGGTTGGTGCCTTTACCGAAATTCTCAAAGCAGCCGGACGATCACAAATCAAAGGTGTACTTACCGATCAAGCGCTCATTGCTGGGATCGGAAATGCCTACTCCGATGAAGCACTCCATGTGGCCAAGCTCTCACCCTTCAAGCCCAGCAACTCGCTCACTGAGTCAGAGAGCACCCAACTTCGCGATGCCATCGTCGGCGTGTTTCGAGAAGCTTTGGAACGCAGTGCTGGTAAGCCGGTTGCTGAACTGAAAGACGCCAAGCGATCAGGAATGCGAGTGCATGGCAGAACCGGCCAGCGGTGCCCGGAATGTGATGACGTGGTGCGCGAAGTTGCCTTCTCCTCGAAGAGCATCCAATACTGCGCCACATGCCAAACCGGGGGAAAACCGCTAGCCGATCGAAGAATGAGCCGGCTGCTTAAGTAACCCCGACAATCGGCTGAAAGAGAGAACTACGCGGTGGGGCTAGCTGCTGGGCCGACACTTTCGAGGTGGTGACCCTCGACGTTGATGCGGGGCATGATCTTGTCGAGCCACTTCGGTATCCACCAGTTTTTTGCACCGAGTAGTTCCATTGTTGCGGGTACCAGCAGCATGCGCACGATGGTGGCGTCGAAGAACACCGCACTAGCCAAACCGATGCCAAACATCTTGATCGTGCGGTTGTCTTCGAGCATGAACGAACCAAACACCACCACCATGATTGCCGCCGCAGCAGTGATCACCCGAGCGGTCATGGCCAGGCCATCAGCAACAGCGCTGGCGTTATCACCAGTGCGATCGAACTCTTCCTTCATGCGGGAAAGCAGAAACACTTCGTAATCCATCGAGAGACCAAACACGATGGCAAAAAGCATCATCGGAAGGAACGGCTCAATCGGTGCGCCCTGACCCACGCCGACCAAACTGCCACCCCAACCCCATTGGAAAACTGCCACCACGATGCCATAGGAGGCTCCAATCGAGAGAAGGTTCATGATGACCGCCTTGAGCGGCACGAGCAGCGAACGGAACACGATCATAAGCAAAAGGAACGAAAGGCCAAGCACCGCACCAAAAAACAGCGGAGTTCGTTTTGCTAAGTACGCAGAGAAATCCTTGTTCGCTGGGCCGGCACCAGCAACGTAGGCCTGAACTGTTGAACCTTCGACAGCTTTGGGAACAACGTCGTTGCGAAGTCGATCAATGAGCTCGTCGGTCCTGATGTCTTGAGGTGATGCTTTCGAGATCACTCGAATGAGCGCCGCTTTGCCATCAGGTGATGGGATTGGTGGCGTGGCAAATGCGACATACTCATCGGCGGAAACCGCGGCCTGCAACTTGTTCATTACGCTCATGTCCGCAGGTGAAGAGAGCGGCGCCACGATCACCATGGGGCTAGAGAATCCGGAGCCGAAACCCTTAGCAACCAAGTCGTAGGCCTTGCGGGTTTCGGTCTCTTTCGGGAAGTTGCCTTCATCAGAGAAGCCCAAGCGAAGCGAAAACACTGGCGCGGTAAGGGCCCCAAGGATCAAGAACCCAACAATGGCCATGGGCCACGGGCGACGCTGTACTAAACGGCTCCATCGGTACCAAATGGTTTCACGCAGCGGCTTTTCCTCTCGATGGGGAACCACCTTTTGCATCCACGGAACAACGAACCCCGTGATGATCGCGCTCACAATAAGGGCCAGGCCAACCAACGAGAGCACCGGAACCTTGATGCCCAAGCCCAGGAATGCCAGGGCCAAACCGGCGGATCCAACCACACCACGTCGTTTGGTGATGTTGATCCGTTCGGCGGCAAATCCAAGCAGCGCAGGCAGCAGCGTCATCGAAGCGGCAAGCACGGCCAGCACTGTTACAGAAGCACCCACCGCAAGGCCTTGGATGAACGCAAGTCCCATGATCCACATACCAAGCACACTGATGATTACGGTTATACCGGCAAAAAGCACTGCGCGCCCCGCGCTATCCATGGCGTCCACGGTTGCGTCTTCGTAACTCAATCCAGAACGTAGGCCGTCGCGATAGCGGGTGATGATAAACAGCGCGTAATCGATGCCGACCCCGAGCCCGATCATGATTCCCACGAACGGCGTGAAGTCTGGAACGGAAAGAACTTGCGTGGCGAGAGCCAGAAGGCCTGACCCAACGATGATTCCAAAGATCGCCGTTCCGATGGGCAAGCCCATAGCCAACACCGAGCCGAACGCAAGAATCAAAATCACCACAGCAAACGCCAGGCCAATAAGTTCGGTCTCCGGTGGCTCAAACGCGCCGAACGCTTGACCGCCAAGAAGCACGTTCAAACCGTCGATCTTCGGCATTGCTTTGATCAGTTGATCGCGGTACTTGATGAGATCTTGTTGGGAAACGCTCGGGGCAATGTTCACGTCGGCAAACGCCAACTTCCCGGCTAACTCGCCTTGCTTGGCCATTTGCAAACCACCCTCAGGCGAATATGGTGAGGTCACACTCAAACCCTTGAGGTTCCCGGCCACCGCGAAGAACTTCTCCATGCCCGCCTTCACTGCGGGATCGGTAACCCCCTGCTCGGCTTCAAAGACAAACTGGGCGTTGAGGCCACCACCGCTCGCGCCGAAGCTCTTTTCGAGAACATCAAAACCCTTGCGACTCTCCGAACTCGGAAGCCCAAACTCGGTTTTGTAGTCGGCACCGGGATTGGCTTGAAGGGCCCCGGCGGCTACCAACAACACAATCCATGCGCCGAGCACGATTCTTCGCCGTCGGAAACAAAAACGGGCAAGTCTGGCGATCATAAGTTCCTCCTGATTGATTCTG
>JAYSVF010000288.1:0-7254 GCA_043718695.1 Acidimicrobiia bacterium
TCCTGGGTTGGCACTTTGTGGAGCAATTTGTTCGCGCGGTGCTTGGGCGGCAGCGCTCAAAGCTCCAGAGAGAGCAGTACTGAAGGGCGTAATTACCCCAACGTAGCCAAGCAACGAACCGTCGGGCCGACCAACTGAGGCGCTGGCCGTGTCTACGAGCCAGTTTGTGTCACTAGCGGTGAGAACGTTGAATTGCAAACGCCATCCTGAGCGTGTCTCGTGAGCTGCTGCGGCGGTCGAGCGGAATCGCGATTGCTCCTCGGCCGGGACTCGGGAAAGAAAGCCAATTCCAAGCGCATCCTCAGCCCCTTGACCGGAAAGAATCGACCATCGATCGTTCATCGAGGTGCATTGGCCGCCGTCGTCAAGAAAGTAAACAATTGCGGGCGCATCTGCGGCGCACTGAGCAGCAGTATCAAAATCACCGGCAAAAACGGTATTGATGAGCGTAATGAGCGAAAGTTCCGCTCCTCGTACTTGCACGCCAACGACCGCGCCACCTTCGAGGAGTGGATCAAGCGAAAGCTCAGTGGTAAGTGTTCCACCCCACGGGGCTGGTTTCGAATAGCGCATGGCAGCAGGGGTTTGGCCGCCTAAGGCCGCGTTGAAAGCGTCGATGAATTTGGGTTGTACATCGGCGGGAACGGCGCCTAACACTGATTGTTGGTTGAGACCGGCTCGATCAAAACCAAACACCAACTCGGGCGTTCCGCTTATTTGCACGATGCGACCTTCGACGTCACAAAGCAGCGTCGAATTGCTGGTGGCCTCCACCAATGCGGCTAAGTCACGGGTTTCGCCGAAGTATCCCGCTTCGCCTTCAGGACTAGGGGAAAGAGGATTCATCAAGCTATCCAATGCTGCATCGAGGAGAAGATTGTTTGCCACCTGAGCTGTATCGGCAATCACGATGAGAAAGTTTACGAACTCCTCGGGATACCTCTCTGCGTGGCAAATGTGCCGAGGAGCACCACGTCTTGTGAGAAGCAGCGCCCGCTCCGCGGACGAACGAGTTCTGTAGGCTTTTTCTGTCCATTTGACCTCATTTCGACCGTCGTACAAATACAATTCACGGTTCAGACCTCGACCGTGTGACGTGGATTGCCTCGGTGATGCAGCAGTAAACCTAGTGAAATACGACAGACTGTGTCCATGGACATCGCAATGATCGGGCTGGGCAAGATGGGCGCCAATATGGCTGAGCGGCTTCTCCGGGGAGGGCACCGCGTGGTGGCCTTTGACCGTAGTCCCGAGGCTGTTGCTGCTGCGGTAGCTAAGGGTGCCACGGGGGTTGGCTCATTGGAGGAACTTGCCGGGGCGCTTCGGTCCCCTCGAATCGTTTGGATCATGGTCCCCGCCGGAGCGCCAACGCAATCAACCGTTGACGGCCTTGAGCTCATCTTGTCTCCTGGGGACATTGTGATCGACGGTGGAAACTCAAACTACAAACAAACCCAAGCCCGGGCGACGCAACTCGAAGCCAAGGGCATCACCTTGCTTGATAGTGGAACTTCTGGCGGAGTGTGGGGCTTGGCCAACGGTTACTGCCTGATGATCGGCGGTGCAAAGGCCGCTTACGACCATTGTGTACCCATCCTTACCACGCTCGCCCCACCTGATGGGCAATTCCATGTTGACGATAAGCCGGGTGCTGGACACTTCGTAAAGATGGTGCACAACGGTATCGAATACGCCATGATGCAGGCCTACGGCGAGGGTCTCGAAATCATTGAGAAGAGCCCGTTTACCGTTGATCAAACCAAGCTCACCCACGTCTGGGGGCAAGGTTCTGTGGTGCGGAGTTGGCTGCTTGAGCTCCTTGCTGATTTCTTGATAAAAGATCCGGGTCTCTCATCCCTGACGGCTTACGTCGACGATTCGGGTGAAGGACGCTGGACGGTAGATGCCGCGGTGGAGTTCGGTGCCCCCGCCTACGCAATCACGGCTGCTTTGTATGCGCGCTTTGCAAGTCGTGACGCAAATGCCTATGGGCTACGCGTGCTTTCGGCTCTGCGAAATTCCTTTGGGGGCCATGCTGTGAAGGCCGCTGAACCTGCAGTGGTTTCGCCGGCACCGCCAACCGCAATGAAGGCTTAGAAGCGGGGTATTGGCGATGGCTGGCAGCAAAAATTCGAAAACAGCGAAGGGTGATCAGCAAGTTTCTGATCCGCCAGTTGGAGCGGTCAAAACCGTGAGAACGGTACGCGGAAAGCCGTTCATTATCGGGCTCGCGATGCTCATGGTGTTGGTGATTGGCGCGAATACATGGTCGGCAAGCCGGAACGATCGGAAACGGAAAGAACGCATTTCTGATACCGCAGCACTCTTCGATACCCAACAGGTCAGGCAAGATTGGACGCCGACAGCCGATGGAATGCGGCTCGTTGCAACGGCCGCTAAACCCGGAGATGAAGCAACTGTTTTTCGGATTCGACGGCAGTTGAAATTTCAGCGATCTGAATACCTTCGGGCGAACTACTCCGATATCCGTTTTGGGAACCAAGACGTCGCGGGGAGTGCTGATCTTGAATACGGGACAGCGCATGAAGCCCTGAATTGTCGTTACCGCGAGGTTGCTGGCGGAGCTGAGCTTGAGTGGATTGCTGCCAACGGCGATCTGCCCGATGCGGAGCAGAAGCCGATCATGATCGAGGCGCTAGCGCAATGGTCGGCCGCCCTTCTCAAAGGTCCAACCGCATCGAAGTAGCTCGCCTATTGGCAAGCATGGTTTCTCGCTCCCCAGCCTTTTCCGTGTCAAGAGGCTTTACACAAAAAGCGCACCCGCCTTGGGCGCAGAAGAACCCCCAACAAGAACAACTACAGCGCAGCTTGTTCTTTAGCCCAGCGGTAATCGGCCTTGCCCGAGGGTGATCGCAGGATTTTGTCAACGTAAACAATGGCTTTTGGCAACTTGTAGCGGGCCACATGCTTCGCGGCTTCGACGAGTAAATCTTCATCGGAAACGGTGCTTCCTTCGTTGCGTTGCACAATTGCCACCACTTCGTTACCCCAGCGTTCGCTTGGTCGTCCGGCAACAACGCAGTCATAAACCTCGGTGTGGGCGATGATCGCCGCTTCTACTTCTTCAGCAAAAATCTTCTCACCCCCGGAATTTATGGTGACCGAATCACGACCGTGGAGCTCCACAATTGGTAAACCAAAGGTTGCTTCGGAACCCGGAAGCAAACGGGCGCGATCCCCTGGAACGGAATAGCGCACCCTGGCCACCGTGGGGAAGGTCTTAGCGGTTTTGGCAGCATCGCCCAAGTAGCCGAGGGGAAGCCGACCACTTTTTGCCAGCCAACCCAAACCTTCATGGCCCGGTTCAAGCTCGCCATCTAGGGCATCACTGAGCACGTGGTTGTTCGGTGCGCATATGAATGTTCCGGTTGATGCGCCATCAGGAGAACCGGCGGATATGTTCTGCATCTGTCCGCCTGCCTCGGAGGAACCAATGCCGTCAACGAGAATGAGATGTGGAACCGCGCTCAGAAAACGTTGTTTCAGACCGGCACTCAGGGCAGCCCCGCCGGAGAGAATGATGGCCAACTTCGACAAATCATACGGCGTTCCGGCTTCGGCGGCTCGGTCGATTTCGTCAATCAGAGGACGGCCAAATGCATCGCCCACAATCTGAAAAAAACTGACGTTTTCGCGAACGATAGTAGTAAGTATTTCTGCTGGATCGAGCCGCAACACTTCGCTTTGGATAACCACAGCACCACCAGTATGCCAACTGCGAAACGCAATCCACTGCCCGGCGCCGTGCATAAACGGGGCCGATGGAAGGGTGATGAGAGGCGTAGCCGCGACCGCATTTTCAACGATCGCCGCAACCGAAGTCCACTCAGTCGGGCCGTTGCTGAGCCCAAGGGCAGCAGGCGCAGCGTCGCCTTGACGCCAAAGCACACCCTTGGGCATGCCAGTGGTTCCTCCGGTGTAGAGAACATAAAGATCATCGGGAGACCAGGCTCCACCCATAACCTGAAACTCTGGACGCTCCGGGGAAGCTGAAGCCAATGCCGTTTCGTACTCAACGGCGCCGGGTAGAAGCGTGTTGCTGGAATCATCGGACACTTGCAACAAAATGGTGAGATTGGGTAGATCGGGAAGAATTTCGGCCAGGGTGGGAGCGAAAGCCGAATGGTAAATCAACACTTTGCAGTTGGCGTCGTTCAGGAGATAGCGAAGTTCTTCGGCAACGTACCGATAGTTGACATTGAACGGCGCGGTGCGGCTTTTGTAGGCCCCGAGCATTGCTTCGAGGTATTCGTTACCGTTGTGTAGGTAGATCCCCAACGTGTCTTGCCCCGCCTCATGGCCGTCAAGAAACTCCCTTTGCACGGGGTTCGCGACACCCTGAGCAATGAGGTAATTCGCCAAACGACGGCTTCGTTCAGTGGTTTCGCGCCACGTCCAAGTTTGTCCTCGCCAAATAATGCATGCCCGATCAGGAACAGCAGCAGCAATCGCTTCATGAACCCCAGCAAGATTGAAATCAACCGACACATTAGCGACATTCGACATAGGTAACGAGTTTGGCATCTCGGGTCGTGGGTTCGGTACACGCTCCCATGGCTCGTGAGACAGGCCGTATGGGGATCGCTCAGGTCAAACTGTGGCCCGCCTAAGCGGATGCCGGTACTCCATGGACCCATAACCGACCGAAGGCTGACAAACTGGCAACGTGAACACACCACGTTGTAACCGTCGAGCACCCCGCCGCTTGCTGACAGCGCTGACCGCGCGGTCATTGATGGGCGTAGTGCTCTTGGTAACAGTGAGTGCTGGTGGATCTATTTCCGCAGCTGGCGCAAGCCCGATTCTTGCTGCCAAGGCGAAGAAGGCAACGGTCATCACCATTGATATGGGCCCGGTGAAATACAACCCTTCGGTCATTTCCGTAGTTGCAGGTACGCCCGTGATCCTGCGTTTTATCAACAAGGCGACCATCGATCATGAAGCTTTGATTGGTGATGCCAAAGAGCAAGATGAGCACGAAAAGATGATGAAAGAAATGCCGGGAATGGCGCACCACGGAGTCAAAGGCTTCGTTGATGTGAAGCCCGGCAAAACCAAAGACATTGCTTGGACATTCCCGAAAGTTGGCGTCACCTTTATTGGCTGCCACAAGCCTGCGCACTACAAAGGTGGCATGAAGCTTCGTGTCGTTGTGAAATCATCGACCGGAATTGCATAACCGCACTGAACGCCTACGTGCAGCACCCGTCTGGTCTTTCGCGGGAGATTCCTAATTTTCTAAGGGAAGAATTTCGTTGGCTACCGCTTCGAGCTCAGCCGTCATGTTTGCATTCGCTTCCGTAGGGAGCAGCACAAATTTTGTGAAACCCACTGCAACAAAACGCTCCAACAGCTCGCGGGTTTGTTTGAGTCCAACGGGAAGAATGGTGCTGAGGTCAAGATCGGGCTGACGCTTTCGTAAACGGTTCACCAAATCCCCAGAAAGTGGCGCACCTGAGGAGTACAACACCAGCACTCCGTAGTGTTCCGGGTCCATTACCCGTTCTGCTTCTGCTGCGGCCGCCTCAACGGCTACCTTGGCCAGCGCGGCCTGTTCTGGAGTCACAAAACTTGGCAGCCAACCGTCGGCCAGGCGACCAACTCGGCGAAGTTCACTCGGCGCGATACCACCCAACCAAACTTCCGGTGGCGATTGCACGGGACGGGGCCGTACCGTGATGTTCTCGCATGAATAGAACCGGCCTTGATGGGTTACCTCGTCTTCGGTCCATAATCGTTTGATCAGACCAAGCGCCTCATTGAACATCGGTGCACGATCTTCACGGGTCACACCAAAACCCTGCTGTTCACGAGGATCGGCAACGCCAAGACCAAAAGCTGGGAGTAACCGTCCGCCCGAAAGCATGTCAATCGACGCTAACTCCTTGGCCACCAACACTGGGTTTCGACCGGGCAGCACCATGACGCTCATCCCGAGTTTGAGTTTCTTGGTGCGTCCGGCAGCAAACGCCATTGCTGAACAAGGATCAGGAGCGTTGCCATTGATTCGTTCGCTGAACCACACCGAATCAAATTTCAGGCGTTCAAGATCGTCAATGAAATGGCCGAAATCCTCGCCGTTTCCTGCCATCCCAGCGATACCCAAGCCATACCCGACGCGAATTTTCATGAGGGAACTTTCCTTTATCCCAAAGGAGCAGGCCGATGGGCTTTGTTTGATTTGGTTGGGCTCTTGAGGCCTCTTAAGCCTTGGAGTTTCTATTCCCCAGCTTGCTTGCTCGTACGCCTCTTGCCAATTCCAGGAGACTGGGTGCGAAGGCACAGCATTAGGGTACGGTCTCGGTTTAGCGTGTGGGCAATGATTGCTTCGCTCCACCTGCATCGGGTGCATGGAATTGGGATTGCGAAATCGGTGGCCCATATGGCCCTTGATAGGCGGTCATTGGCTCGAACCAGTGGACTGAAATTTTGGAAACTTCTCGGCACGGGAAGCAGCGATACCTTTGCGGTTCGCGATGCCGATCCAACGTTGTGGGGATTTTTTGGTGTTTGGGAATCGATTGCTGCCCATCAGCAATTCGTTGACAGCTCCCAAGTTGCCAACAGCTGGAGAAATCGGTGCGATGAGCAGTGGTCGGTGGAGCTCAAACCACTTCGTTGGAAGGGGCATTGGGCAAGGCGAGATCCCTTTGCCAGCCTTGCCAATGAAGCTGACCCAGGTGGCGACAGTGACCACAGTGACCAAAGTGACCACAATGGCCAGATTGCGGTGTTGACGAGGGCCCGCGTCAAGCCTTCACAGTGGCACGCTTTTTCCAAGGCAGTGCCCCCAGTGGCTGCGGCGATGAAGCACGCTTCAGGGCTCCGATTCTCGTTGGGTATTGGTGAGGCGCCCATTGGTCTGCAGGCCACGTTTTCGGTGTGGGATTCGCCCGAGGCTATTGCCGCGTTTGCGTATCAGGGTGAGGCCCACCGATCAGTCATCAAGCGGACCGAAACCAGTGGTTGGTACGCCGAGGAATTGTTCTCCCGATACCTGGTGCTCAAGGAAAGCGGATCGATAACTGGAGTAACCGGTTGAATTCGAACCGCCGGGAAACACTGCGGCTTCCTTCCACGCTGATGCGGGCCGCGGTAATGCTGGCCGTGGTCAATGTGGCCTCCCAGATTGCCTATCCCTTGTCATCGGGAGATACACAGGACTTGCTAACGATCATTTCCGTGTTGCTATTTTTTGCTTCGTCGATCGCCCATTGTGTCGCCACGAGATCG
>JAYSVF010000289.1:0-7246 GCA_043718695.1 Acidimicrobiia bacterium
CCCCATGCTTACTCGCATTAAGCAATCACGCAACCTCAAACAATTCGCCCCAACCTTTTAGCCGACTTCTACAAGTTGGTCACGGCTGGAAGGTACGCCATAGCTGGCAAAATCCAGTGTGAGCCAATCACTCGAGGAATCGGGTTGCGAAGAGACCTGGAGAATTGGTGCGCAGATCTGCGGAGTCGACGAAACGTATCCGGTGCGGAGATATCCAGCAAGCTGGTCCGCGGTAGCAGGCTTGGCCATCAAGAATCCTTGACCGAGATCCACACCCAAATCACGAAGCGCATTATGGATTTCGTCGCTTTCGATTCCTTCAGCAACAGTTTGCAATCCAAAGGTGCGAGCTAGTTCAACAATCACGTGCACGATTTGCGCGCTGGTTTTGTCATGGCCGATTCGCTGCACAAACGCTCGATCAATTTTGAGCTCGTCTACTGGCAGCGTGTGGAGATAGGCGAGGGAGGAGTAGCCCGTTCCAAAATCGTCGATCGAAACCCGGAATCCGAGATTACGCAGCTCGGTCATAACCGCACGTGAGGTTCGAGCGTCTTCCATAAGCGCGCTTTCGGTTACTTCGAGCGTCAACAAACGGTGCGGAACATTTGCAGCACGAGCATGCGCTGCGACTCGGGATGGTAATGACGGATCACAAAGCGACTGAGCAGGAATATTGACGGCCATCCCAATCTGCAAACCCTCATCAAGCCAAGCACGACACTGTTTCAACGATCCACGAATCATGAATTCCGTAAGCGTATCGATCAAACCAGCTTGCTCAGCAATACCAATGAACTCATCTGGTCGAATCATGCCCAGCGTTGGGTGCGTCCAACGACACAGAGCCTCAACGCCATAAACCTTGCCATCTTGCAGCGAGGTCTTTGGCTGGTAGGCAATCGACAGCTGATCCCCTTCAATGGCATGGCGTAAATCTTCGAGGAGTGCAACTTCACGTTCGGTCCACTTTTGTTGCGAAGGATCGAACACGGCAATTGGTGTACTGCGACGATCTTTTGCCGCATACATAGCAATATCTGCACACTTAAGAAGGGTGTGTCGCTCGGTGCCGTGCAACGGGGCAAAGGCCAACCCAATCGCTGCATCAAGACCAAAGCTCACCTCACCAACATGCACAGGTTCTTGTATGGCGGCACGCAAAGAACCAGCAACCGTCAAAGCATGCGCTTCGTTGGTAATTCCCGGCACCAGCACCGCAAACTCGTCGCCGCCAAGTCGAGCGACGTGGGATCCCACAGGCAATGACCCCACGAGGCGGCTGGCAATCTGCACGAGAACCTCATCGCCAGCATGGTGACCCATGGTGTCATTGATCTTCTTAAAGTGGTTGAGATCTACAAGCATAACCACGGTCTGCGAAGACTTCGCCTCTTCAGATGAAAGGTACGAATCCGCAGCATCATTAAACGCCGCACGGTTATGCAAGCCAGTGAGTGAGTCATGCGTTGCTTGATACTGACGAACGCTTACTTCAAGATCAAGTTTTTCAAACAACCGTGATCGCTCCAAGATGACCGACGCATGATCGGCCATGGTAGTGATCAGATCAAGGTCACTGGTAGTTGTGCGAACGATGCTGTTGTGTCGATTGCGACCGATCAGAAGCCCGATGTTGTCGGCATCGAGCCGCAAGGGCACCACGATCAGATCGTTGGCTTTCATTTTTTCCAACTGACCAACCAAGAGGGGGTCATACACAAGCGAAGACTTCGCTATTAGGCACGCTTTGCCTTCCTTGTGGGCCCTTAACCAAACAGGATCACCAGGTAATGGGCAGTGTTCTACCGTGAGCGCACCACTCTCGGAGAGCGCACGGGTAAGGACCACTCGGCCCGACGTTGTCGCCAGCGTGATTGCTGCATCTTCGGAGTTCATGAGCTCAGCGGCATGATGCAACAGCTTGTTCACAATCGTGTCAATGGAACGATCCGGTGCGAGCGCACTGGTGAACCGCTCGAGCCGCAACACCGCATTAAGTCGCTCTTGCAACACCACGTGGTGTCGATAGGCGGCCAGACAGCCAACGGCAAAGATGGCCGTAAAAACTACAGACACTACGTTGACCACCGTCAGCACCACACCGATGATGGCAACACTTGCCATGGCCAATGAGCCAGCTAAACCAAGACCAACGTTTCGTAACAAAGAACGTGGACTTATTTTTCCACCGGAGAGAACAATCGCGCCGGTCACCAGGAGAGAAGAAAAGACGGTCGCTGCGGCAATTCCAAGGAGTAGCACCAACCACATCTTTGTTTCGGTCACCTTGGTGTTGGCGGCCAGCAGATGTGTTGTCCACACAACAATGGCTACTTCGATTGCCGTAATCGCGACGTTAAAGATCACCTTGATCACCGGAAGGCGCTGTATGAAAATTCGGGCAACGGTGGTGCCTAGAACCACTACTACTACGGCAACCCGTGACGGGAGGGCAACAGCTGCTCCCACCATCGCAAACTCGATGAACATAAACGAGTGAACTTCTCGCCCAACTTTTACATGAACGGGGAACCCTGAGCTCACAATGGCGGCGACAAAGGTTACGAAGACCATCAGTAGACCACCCTGGAGTGGGGTGTTGTTCGGGTCATCGAACGTTGCGGCGAGTCCAAAGGCTAGGCCAAACAAGGCCAGGATGTAGGCCGCCAAGCGGAGCTGCGGGGCTTGACTCTTTAACGTTGCTTCAGACTTCGTTAGAGTCCCCATGCTGACAACCATGCTTCCCCAGACCACTGGTTTGCACTCCACTGGTTACCAGACCATTGATTTGCACTCCACTGATTCCCAGACCACTGGTTTGCACTCCACTGATTCGCCGACCACTGATTACCCGACCACTGATTCGCACTCCACTGATTAGCGGACCATTGATTCGCACTCCACTGATTCGCCGACCACTGGTTACCCGACCACTCATTCGCACTCCACTGATTCGCACTCCACTGATTAGCGGACCATTGATTCGCACTCCACTGATTCGCCGACCACTGGTTACCCGACCACTGATTCGCGCTCCACTGATTCGCGCTCCACTGATTCATGAGCCAAGAGACACCGTTCCATGAAGCGAGCGCCCAGTTGACAAACGGTGCACTGCCGTCACCAATGCCACGGCAGATCGTTGGGCCACACTCAGCAAGCGGATCGATAGGAGAAACGGCAGGAAGGCTGCGCGACGCTTGCTTGAAAGCATCACCGAGATCAAGACTCGTTTCGATTCCTGTCACCAGGTCTTTGCGACCATGCACTTTGTCGGAGGCCCCCGTCAGCAAGGCCTTCATCTGCTCCGCATTCGCTTGAGGGAACGCTTCAAACAACAACGCAGCTAGACCTGAAGTAACGGCTGCAGCCTGCGAAGTACCGCTAGCTCGAGTGAGCTGCTCGTTGATGTTGGCCCGGGCAAGGAAGGTATCAACGTAGGAATTCTTGACGCGAAGGCTGGCTACATGGGCGCCGGGAACGTAAAGATCCGGACGACGACGAGTACCCGAACTGCTGAACGAAGCAACCGCGTATTCACCACGGCCACCACGGGCCGTTTCAACTTCCGTCGCACCAACCGCAAGAATTCTTGGGGAGTACGCAGGACTAGTCAGTTCGTGGCCAGCACCCTCATTCCCTGCGGCGGCAACAACGAGGATGCCGCGATTCCAAGCAACTTCGGCGGCCCAGGCGAGCGGATCCAATTTCCAGTTCGAGGTGGCCGGTGAGCCGTAGCTGAGGTTCACCACACGAATGTTCATGCCGTTGGCTGAGCGATTTTGAATGATCCAATCAAGACCGGCGATCACTTGCGACGTGTGAACCGTCCCGTCGATAGCGCCAACTTTTACGTTGACGACCCGTGATCCTGGCGCGATTCCAACAAATGCACCTTTCGCTTTTTCTGGACGTGTAACACCCGCATCTTTACCGGCAATGATGCCAGCCATATGCGTTCCATGGCCGTAGCCATCGAGGAACCGCAGATGGGCGCTACCGGCATCGAGTGAAAGATCTGCACCATTCACGATCGTCGGGGCACCAGGGATAGGAACAATGCCGGAGTCGATCAACGCAACGTCGACACCCTTACCGGTGTAACCCTTCTTCCAAAGGTCACGGGCACCGGTTACTCGAGCGATGGATTCAAGCGACCCCGCATCAGTGCTCTCGGTGTCGTCCTTATCCGCCTTGTCCTTATCCGCCTTGTTCTTGCTGGCAGCTACTTTTTCCGCCTGCTCTTTGTCAGACTTGAGCTTGTATTCGGCTTCCTTGTCAGCAATTGCTTTGTCGGCAGCGGCCTTGTCAGCGAGAACTTCTTGCGCAGCGGCCTTTTCTGCCTTGCTCTTTTCTGCCGCGACTTCCTCGGCTTTGTCCTTGTCCGCCTTTACCTTTTCAGCACCAACTTTGTCGGCAGTCACCTTGTCAGCAGCTGCCTTGTCCGCAGTCACCTTGTCAGCAGCTGCCCTGTCTGCAGCTGTCTTGTCTGCAGCTGTCTTGTCTGCAGTCACCTTGTCTGCAGCTGCTGAATCACCGACGGTGGAAACCGGCCCAACAGTGCTCACGGGTGCAGGAGCCGCGGCCCCAGAAGGAGCGCTCGCCGTTCCAATTGGTGCCGCTGCAACCGACGCAACAGAAGGGGCAGGAACCGTTGTTGAGGTTACGACTGGTGAAAAAGCAGCGACAGCGCTAGGGGCCACCGCAGACGCCCCAGTGGGGATCAATGCTGGCGCGGTGGGTTGGAGGATCAGGTCGTCGACCACGGAGTCCACGCCACTAATCCCACTGACACTATGTTGAGAATTGGCGGCGATGGTAACCACCAAGGAATCTAGAGCTGCCAACGACCGGTCAATACGCGCGCCGCGTTTCGCTAACGCCTCGGCAACATCAGCGAGACGGCCAGGCTTTACGCGAACGATAACGCTCTTGGCGTCCGAGCCCTCTGCCTTGAATGAGGGCAGAGGAGCCGCTGAAGCTGGCACCACACCAGACAGTGTTGCCGCCAAAGCAACTAGTGCAACCGACAGTTTGGTAGTCGTCTTAGTTTTCTTGACAAGATTCTTCACGAATGAGTTATCGGGTGTTTCTTTCAAATCTGAACACCCAAAGTGGTTGATTGAGTCATTCGGCCTAGTCATCGAGCACGTTTAGTGGGCGCCGTGATTCGTACGGCCCCGGAATTGACCCAACAAATCCTGGTTGTTTTCCTTCCCAGCAACAGAACCGCTCAAATTGAGACGATCAGCAAGATCGTCATCCGCAAACGAGGAAAAGAATCACTAACGAAGCTGCAAGGTAACCCGATCGCCTAGAGAAACATCTCCGGGACAAAGAACCGAAGCATACATACGACTTATTCCAGGTTCAGCAGCGTGATGCATTCGATTGAAGCCGCCGTTAAGAAACCACTTGGCGTTCTTCGAACACGGCAGGCTAAAGAGCGTCAACTCTGCCACGAGGTCACCGCAGATAAGCAGCGATCCGCACGTCGCCTCGGTCCAGTCGATACCGGAAACGGTGATGTTTTCGCCTGCAGAACCGCGAGCGATCGGATGTCCTTCGCTCTGTAACCGCAGAATTGCTTCATCGGCCCAGAGACATAACGCCTGCCAAGGGCGTCCGTGATGCTGACGGGACCGCTGCACATCACCCTCAATTCCACGGATGCTTACTTTGGCACTTTGCATTGCGCTCTTGGGCACGCCACCCTGAGAACTATGTAGACCTACGATTCGCCCCGTGAGGATTTCGTTTCGTGTTTCCCTTCGCCCTTCGGTGTAAGCCGAAAGTTCACGAACCGCTACCAACAACGCCACATCAGCCACTCTGCGCCACGGTGCATTTCCGGCGCTTGCCGCCAACCGCGTGCAAACCGCTGAGAAGCCACCGGTCGACGATTTCCCCAATTCCACGAGTGCCGAATCGATCGCCTCGCGCACGGCTAGCGGAGGGGCAAAATCGCTGAGCCCTCGTCCGTCGGCGGACATTGCCTGGTTGAAGAACGCATCAAGCTGCCCAATCGTCCGAGCTAGATCTTGATCGTTGTACGCCGCTGGATCGTTCCAAAGAGCTCCCATAGAGAAAGCCTACCTACGGAGCTACGGAATGGTGTGACCTAGCCAAAGCGCGAACGCTCCGCCGGGATCACTGAGGGATGGCTGGGGATGACTTGCGCGAACGTGCACTAAATACGCTCTAGGGCGGCACCATCGAAAAGTGGAGCGATTCCCTGTGCCGCCACGTCGGCTTGGAGATCGGTGACATCGGGCGGCACGAGGGCCAATGGCGAAGAAGCAGCAGCAACAATTGCTGGTAGTAAGCGCGCATCACTTGAGGTATTCAGAAACAAGCCCGAGCGAGCAAGTACGAATCGCACGGCACGATCAATCGCGCTTTCGTCGCTCAGTGGTTCGTACCAAGAAAATCGGGGCGCCGGTTCTGCACTCGCAAGAATCGCAGGATCGTCGGTCCATCGCCTGCGGGCCACCGACTTAATCGTCTGCGTCGCCACGCCACGATCCGCACACAGCGCGAGGAGCGCTTCCACGTCACCACGGTAAGCCTCAAGGCCGAGCAGCGCGTGGTTGTACGGGAACAGCACCGAATCAAACGGGAACTCGCCGAGGCTGCGAACGTGCATACCTGGGATTCGCAAGCCGTGCCCGGTAACGCCAATGAAACGAACAAGTCCCTCATCGCGAGCTTGAGCCATAGCCTCCACAACCCCACCGGGGCCATGCGCCGTTTCCCATTCCTCGTTCTCCACCAGATTGTGGAGCTGAATCAGATCGATCTGATCAACACCAAGCCGGGAAAGCGAACGTTCCAGTTCTGCCCTCGCCGCCGACCCTGAGCGTTCACCGGTTTTGGTGGCCAGGAACACCTCGGAGCGATGATCGGCTAGGAACGGTGCAAGCCGCAGCTCAGAATCACCGTAAGAAGCCGCCGTATCAAAATGGTTGATTCCTGCGGCCACAACTTGAGCAATGATCCGGTCAACGACTTCTTGACGGGCACTACCAAGCGCTGCCGCCCCAAAGATCAAACGCGACGAGTGATGTCCAGTGGAACCGAAGGGAGCTAGAAGCATGCCCATAGTCTGCCCGTCTTTCACTCACTGAGCGAAGTGGGGCCAACACGGCACGAGATTACTGATCAGGTTCCAGCAATCCATCGAGGCAGCAATTGCTAAACCTTGAATAAGGTGAGGAACCAACAGAGCCTGTAACCCGGCTTG
>JAYSVF010000290.1:0-17716 GCA_043718695.1 Acidimicrobiia bacterium
GTGCCAGCAACGGCATCATCCATTCCATCGATACCGTGCTCACTCCACCCGCTGCACCAAAGGATGTGGTTGACACAGCGATTGCTGCGGGGAGCTTCGGCACGCTAGTTGCTGCGGTGCAAGCTGCAGGGCTTGAACAAACGCTACGCACCACAAAGAACATCACCGTGTTCGCCCCAACCGATGCAGCATTTGCCAAAATCCCCAAAGCCACACTCGACGCAATCCTGGCCGACAAAGCACTACTCACCAAGATCCTCACCTATCACGTATCGGGTCGAACTATTAGTGCCGAACAACTGTTCAACGCCCGTGCCGGAACGATTCGTACGCTCGAGGGTGAACGAATTCGCTTCACCGCTAGGGACGGAAGGGTACTCCTCAACGAAACCGTGATGGTCAACGCTACCGACATCCAAGCCAGTAACGGAATCATCCACGTTATCGATGCGGTACTCATTCCACCGTCAGTTGCCAACGCTCCAACAACGACAACAGCGCCCCCAACGACAACGGTTCCACCGACCACTACCGCAGCGCCCACGACGACAATCCCAGTAACCCTGCCAACCATTCCAACGATTCCGACGATTCCCACCAGCACGGTGCCTCCAACCACGGTTGCGCCATCAGGCGCGAAGGATGTCGTTGACACAGCAATTGGTGCCGGAAACTTCAAGACACTCGTAGCCGCCGTACAAGCAGCAGGGCTTGAATCAACGCTGCGAAACACCAAGGAAATCACGGTGTTCGCACCTACCGATGCAGCGTTTGCGAAACTTGGCGACGCAAAAATCAAAGCACTACTTGCCGACCCCAAAGCGCTTGCCGCAATCTTGAGCTACCACGTGGCCCCCGGAAAACTCACATCGCAGCAGATCCACGAACGGTTCTTCGGCTCAGTGAAGACCCTGCAAGGAACCGACATCTTCTATTACGTGTGGAACGGCAGAATCATCATCAACAATCAAGCCATTGTGACGGTAAAGGACATTCCTGCAAGCAATGGCATCATTCACGTCATTGATACCGTCCTCACCATTCCCTTCGGCGGACGATAAATACTCCGCAGAAATCATCTGCTCGCATAGTAATTATTCTTGATTAGCTAACGGGTTCTTGATTCGAGTCCTTGAAGCGGAGAGGCGCTTGTTAGCCCCTCCGCTTCAGCGGCTTCAGCCCTAGCAACTCACACGTTCTCACTCGCCCAGAAACGGCAACATCACGTTGCCCCAACAAGCCGTGCGTTCGACCGCAGCCGACCAAGCTCAATCCGAGCCGTTCAACAACTGGTTCAGCGCGACCGGTAGGTCCTTCAGCGAAGTTACGGTTCGCACACGGCCGCTGCCTCGGGCAGCCAAACGAGCGGTAGCTTCAGTCGATTCGGGATCATCGCTCGTGCCAAGAATGTGCAGCCGGTCTATCCCTCGCATTGCCCGCAGCGGATCATCACCTTCAGTCGCCAACCCATCACCGAGCAGAATCACAACGCGCTCACGTGCCGGTGATTTCGAAAGTTCTCGGCGAGCGGCACGCAATGCCAAAGCCAAGTCGGTAACGCCCTTGCCTCGTAAAGTCAGGATGTCACCAAGGAGCGCTTCTGGCTCACGACGCTTGCCCTGCTGCTGCAACACAATCGAGTCTTTGGCAAACACAATCACGCTGCAGTCGGCTCGCTCCCCCGCCGCCATCACCACACTCGCTGCCGCCATAGCGGCAGTCGCCAACCCCTTGCCCGACATCGAACCGCTTCGATCCACCAACAAACAAATCGATCGTTCCGCAGCCGACCATCGCTGTGTCACCAATCCTTCGCCCGTGTGGACCGCAAGCCCGTCAGTTCGATCGATCGTGGCATCCAAATCGAGATCGCCTGCAAGAGCATCGAGGTCACGCACCATTCTTCGCACACCCCGCCGTGGAGCTGGCCCCGCTTTGGCCATACGAAGTAATATGCGCGCAGCCAATCGACGTGTTTCGGCTCGCAGGCGAATATCGGTAGCGTTGGCCATATCGGCAAGCATTGGCACAGTTGTATCGGGATCAAGCCCGGCCCGTTCCACGATGGTTTGCTCGTCAACCTGGCCTACCTCGGGCGAGGCGTCATCGAAGCGTTGGCCATGTTGGTGTTGCATTTCGCTGCGGCTGTTGGTGCGCCGTGCTGCTTCTTCGACGGCTTTTCGGGCGTCATCACCGCTCAGAATTCGGCCCCGGCCTGGCTCTTGTGGAGCTTGTTGGCCGAGGCGCTCAGCTTTTCCCGAATCATCCTCCGATGAGGAAGCTTCGCGTTTGCGTCGATCAGCAAGGATCCCATCCAGCAATTCCGTGATGATGTCTTCCGGCGACCGATCACAAGCCTCGTCAACCCTTACCCGTCCTGAAAGCGCAGCGATTGCCGCATCAAGCAGTAGGCGTCGAGCTTCGGTTTCATCACCACCCGATGGCGAGCGAAGATCACGGAGCGAACCAGAAAGCAGGGTCATATCGATCGAGCCACGCACACTGGAACCGATACGAAGATCTGTATGCATGCGAGTTTGCCGAACTAGAGCAACAGCTATTTCCACCGTCGCTTGTTGCGCCACATCTCCGCTCGACAAATAGTCCGGGCCGAGCACAGTGCCAGCCGGTTCACTAAGCCCACATACCTTCCTCACGATCGAACGCTCATGAGGCTCGTCTTGGTATCCCACAGCCACGCGACACAAACGGTCATACACCGCTTGACCGATGCGATTGGTTCCCACTCCGTCGTGCGGATTCATAGCCGCTACTAAACGAAACGCTGGGTGCGCCGGAATTCGACCATACCGCGGAACGTTTAACTCCCCTTCAGCCAGTGCGGTAATCAGCACGTTGATGCTCTCTTCGGGAATTCGGTTGAGCTCTTCGAGATACAACAACCCACCATCGCGAACCGCTTCCGCCAACGGGCCAGCCACGAAGGCTTCTGGCCGGTACCCATCTTTGAGCACCATGGCCGGATCATGATGACCCACCAAACGATTCGGGGTGAGCTCAGCGTTGCCTTCCACAAAATGCAAGCGCACGTCGGCTGCCGCCGCGATTGAACGAAGCAGGGTGGATTTGCCCGTCCCGGGAGGACCTTCCAGCACAATATGACGGCCGGTCGCTAAAGCCACCGCAACCAACTCTGCCTCGCGTTCCATACCCACCACATCTGTGGCAATCGCCCCAAGCAAGCCTTTCGGCGGATAGAGAGTCACCCCAGCCATTCCGGCCATTGCCGTCATTGCCTTTCTCCCCCGCAAGCGGCCAATACCGGTTCCAAATTCAGCACGCCCTCAACAGTACGAGGGATCAAGCCCATCAACCATTCAACCGGCGAATCAGAACCAGTGAGCGCCAACCGCGGGACAAGCGGCGGATCTGCCAAGCTGCTTGACCGTGCCCGTTGATCCAATTCCTCATCTATCCACCGCCGACCTTGTTGCTTACGCCCTAGAGGTGGGAATCGCCCAAGTTGACCTGCCACGCGAGATCCCGGAAACAACCCGTAGAGTTCCGTTAGAAGGGGCGTATAACTTCCGAGAAACCGGCGGGTACCCAACGATGGACAACCGTTGGGTGCGCAGCGGATTGGTGTTCCGCACCGATCATCTCAACGAGCTCACCGATGCCGACGTCAACACGCTCGAGGCCATCGGCATTCGCAGCGTCTACGACTTTCGACTCAACGATGAGGTCACTCGCCAACCCAGTCGCCTACCCAGCTCACTGACCCCCGTCCAGCTCGGTTTCGGTGATGCGGGCCTCGATAGCGCCATGATCGATGTGGTTCGCGACATCCTGGCGGGCAAACGAGCCGTACCTGATGCCTCGTTCTGGGACGAGAACTACCTCGCCATCGTCGATGCCGGTCGACCAATGTTTGTGGAACTCTTCCGCGCCCTTGCCGATCCAGCCAACCTGCCTGCGGTTTTCCATTGCACCGGCGGCAAAGACCGAACCGGCTTAGCTAACGCCATGCTGCTCACCACGCTCGGCGTGAACCAAACCATCGTGATCGACGATTTTCTCCTAACCAACGTCTACCGAACTCCGTTCCGCATTGCCGCCTTAGCTCCCGGACTTCGCGCCGCTGGGGTGGAAGTGGGCTTGGCCATCCCCATCATTGGGGTGTGCCGAAGCGCGTTGGTCTCTGCCCTCTCCCACCTGGAAACTCGCTACGGTGGCGTCGAGGCATACTTGGCCGACGGGGGCCTGACAGCCAGCGATCTTTCCGCGGTTCGCGCCAACTTGATTGAGGTCTTGTAGCCACCCGTAACCAGATCTCGAAACGGAGGAATCTGATGATGCATCGAAGACACCGGGCAAGGGTTCGTCGAACCTCGCAGGAGCTGGAGTCTTGCTGGCCCTCAGGGCAGATTCAGCCTAATTTCCTCCTATCCCGACAGAAATTCGATCGAAATACTCGCATCCGTCGAACAGATGTTCTAAGGTGCGAACGTCTGTTCGTGGACGTTTCGATTCGTTGTTTTTCGAAAGTTCCTTCAAATTTTTGGGCAGGCTCCATTTTTTGTCATACCCCCTCCGTAGAGTCTTCACAGCTCCCCCCGGAACAACCTGGCACCAGCCAGTCACACATCACTTGGCACCAGCCAAACAACAAAAAGAAGGTTGCAACATGGAAAAAGAAAAAGCTCTCGAAATGGCCCTTGCTCAGATTGACAAGCAGTTCGGCAAAGGCTCGATCATGCGAATGGGCGAGAAGACCACCCTTGGCATCGATTTCATCTCAACAGGCTCCATTGCCCTCGACATGGCCCTCGGTATCGGCGGTCTCCCCCGCGGTCGAATCACCGAGATCTACGGTCCAGAATCATCCGGCAAATCAACCCTCGCCATGCACGTAGTTGCTGAAGCCCAGCGTAACGGTGGCTCTTGTGCCTACATCGATGCCGAGCACGCTATGGACCCGATTTACGCAAAGGCCATTGGCGTCGATGTGGATCGTCTGTTGATCTCTCAGCCCGATACAGGCGAGCAAGCGCTAGAAATTTGCGACATGTTGGTTCGCTCCGGCGCTCTCGATGTGGTCGTTATTGACTCCGTTGCTGCGCTTACGCCAAAGGCTGAAATCGAAGGCGAAATGGGAGACAGCCACGTTGGCTTGCAAGCTCGGCTCATGAGCCAAGCGCTGCGCAAGCTCACCGGCAGCATCAACCGCACCAACACCATCGTGATCTTCATCAACCAGTTGCGAGAGAAGATTGGCGTGATGTTCGGTTCCCCGGAAACCACTCCTGGCGGCCGTGCGCTCAAGTTTTACTCCTCAGTTCGCCTTGACATCCGCCGTATCGAATCGATCAAAGATGGTACCGATGTGGTTGGTAACCGAACCCGTGTCAAGGTCGTAAAGAACAAGGTGGCACCACCGTTCAAGCAGGCCGAGTTCGATATCACCTATGGCAAAGGAATTAGCCGTGAAGGCTCGCTCCTCGATGTGGGCGTCGAATGCGCGGTGATCAAGAAGTCGGGTGCTTGGTACACCTATGAAGGCGAACAACTTGGTCAAGGCCGAGAGAACGCCAAGAGTTTCCTGATGGAAAATCCCGAGATGATGATGGAGATCACCGACAAAGTGAAGATCAAAATCGGCATTACCCAGGTCGAGGGTGACGCCTTGAGTGACCTCGATAACGAACCAATTTCACTCGACTGACCACTCATTTTCTTGAACGAGTGCGGTCGATCTCACTTCGGTGAGAAAGATCCGGTCTGGGGCGCTTCGCTGGTGCCGGCGCCCCAGACCGTGCACCACCTTCATCATCAAGCTCCAGCGTGATCAAATACCGCAAGGCGAACTCCAGCTCCCAACCAGAAGGGTGCTCACCCAACCGGCAAGCAGGATTGGGCAACAGCCTTTTCTTAACCGGAATACTCAGTCGAGCCCTTAGGGGATCTCAGGGTTACAACGCGCTTTGTTGGCACGAAGCAAAGTTGGTGCACTTACGATTGATGCATGGCAGATCAATCGAATTTCAAACCACCGACTCCAAACTGGACCGCGATAGTTGGCACGGTTGTTGGTGGAATCATCGCGCTCTGGCTCGTGGTTCGGATCCTCAGTGCACTCGCAGGCCTTATTCGGTTCGGTCTCATGATTGCCGTGATCGCTCTGGTCGTGAGCTTTGTGCTCAAACAGATCAACGGCGGGAAAAACGGGTAGCAAAACACACTTCAATCGCCCGTGAACCCGCCGGGATTGCGACACGGGTAGCGAACTTTCGTTCACGTCTATGGCAAACGCATCAGCGCTTTGCGGAGCATATCGAGAGCATTAATCGTGGCGAACTGACGAATGCGTTCGCGATCTCCCGGCAACGTAAATCGCTCAGAAACCACGTCATCACCAATAGCTAAACCCACAAACACCGTGCCTACCGGCTGACCGTCTTGAGTATCTGGTCCAGCGACACCAGTTACGGAGAGTCCCACTGATGAGCCCAAAGCGGTTCGAGCACCCACGGCCATGGCCATCGCTGCATCAGCGCTAACAACAGGCCCAACCGGTACACCAAGCACCGAGAATTTCACTTCGGATGCGTAGCTCACCACTCCACCCCGGAACCAGGTACTTGCACCCGCCACGGAAACGAGTCGCGAAGCAATCAGGCCCCCCGTTACTGATTCGCCGAGACCTAGGGTCAACCCCCTGGCCTTGAGCATCGAACCAACCGTTGCCTCCATGTTCTGATCGTCCACCCCGAACACCAAATCGCCAAGAATCAACCGAAGCGCCGCTTCTTCGCGATCCAAAATTTCCTGCACCGCCAAATCAGTTGGGGCCTTGGCCGTAACCCGCACCTTGATACCCTCCATGCCGCTCGCCAGAAACGCAATCGTCGCCGCCGGGGCACCGGGTAACTCCAGTGCATCAAGTCGATCCGCAACCATCTCGGCCAGCGAGGATTCAGCGATTCCCCAGGTTCGCAGCGTTCGGCTAGCGATCACCGCCACTTCCCCGCTGCGACGCACCAAGTCTGCAACGATCACTCGCTCCATCATGTCCATCATTTCGTACGGAACCCCGGGCACGGCATAGATCACCTTGTCCACAACCTCACCAGCGACGCCGGGCCAAGCAATCTCGCAAACCAGACCCGGCGCAGTGCCACGAGTCTGAGGAATGATCCTTGCTCCAACAGGTACATCGGCTTGGCGTTCATTGTTGGCGGCCATCACGCGATTTCGGGCCGCAAAGAGTTGAGCAATGACCGCCACAATCACTGGGTCTCGGACCAGCTCGACGCCCATGACCTCAGCAATTGCTTCTCGGGTAATGTCGTCCTGTGTTGGCCCAAGCCCTCCGCAACAGATCACGGCATCCGATCGACCCAGTGCAATACGCAACGCCGAGACCATTCGCTCGTGATTGTCGCCAACTTTGGTTTGAAAATGGGAGTCAAGCCCCGAGGCCGCAAGCCGCTCCCCTATCCACGATGAGTTCGTGTCCACGATTTGTCCAAGCAACAGCTCGGTGCCGATAGCAACCACTTCAGTTCGCATATCTCGATGCTGTCAGACAACGAACCGCTTCGCACGTTCCTCAACAGGCCATGTTGCGGCGGCGATCAGGTATTTCTGGCTTACGTTCGGCGCTGAGGCGTTTGGAGAAACACTACAAGAACCGCTTGCGGCGCTCTGCAGCAGACCTTGACTCTCGGTCGCTCGATGCATCCATGGACCAGTACCCTTGATGCGTGGCTTTTCTCAACCGTTTGAAACCTTCCCCGAAGACCAAGGCTCCCCGCCCAGTCCGTCAACGTGTTTATCTTTCCAAAGAAGAAAACCGTGAAGTGCACCGCCTTCGTCCGCTGGAACGCAAAATTGCCTTCGGTCTCGCCGCCTATTCAGCCGTTGCTTCCTCCGTCATTCACTTCAATCAGCGAGGCACAGAAACAGAGCACCTGTGGCGCTGGAGCGTGCTCATGGTTGCCGCCATGTTCTTTGCTTTCGCAGCGTGGCGCACCAACCGTATCGTCGTTGGCCTAGGCGCCCTTGTCTGCGTGTACCTGCCAGTAGTGGAAGGCGCAAAGGTTGCCTCGGTCTTCTTTCTGCCCCTGGCCCCGCTCTACGTGTTCATGGTCTGGCTTTTCGTGTTCAAAATCAACAAGGACCGAAAAGCAGCGACTACTGCCAGGATCGAACGTGGCGACCTCGGAACCGATTACCGCACCGCTTCACGGCAAAGCCGCAACACGGGTGCAACAGCAACCACTGACTCCGCCGGCCGTGCCCTCGCCACAAAATCGAAGCGCTACACCCCACCAAAAGCCAAACCCACCAAGAAGTAGTTCCTTAGCGTTTCCTTCAGCACCGGGCACCAAGGCATCTAGGACTAGGACCCGTCAAGGGGTAACGAGCCAGCAATCAGCGTTTACGGGCATCGAGGAAGTACTGCACACCAGAGACAACCGTCAGTACCGTTGCGACCACCAGCACCCAGGTGCCAATCCAAGCGGCCTTGTGACCAAACCACGGAGCAATGGCGGCACCAACAGCAATCTGTTGAACCACCGTCTTTGCCTTCGCTGATTTCCGCGCCGGAATAGAAATCCCTTGACGTCCAGCAACCGAACGGTAGATGGACATTCCCACCTCGCGAATTCCAATCAGGATCACCAGGGGCCAAGCAAAGGCATCCGTCATGGCAAGCACGATCAGGGCGCCGAGGATCAAGAACTTGTCGGCGAGCGGATCCAAAAAGGCCCCCGATCGGGTCACCCCGTAGCGACGAGCAAGAAACCCGTCGATACCGTCGGTGCAACACAAAACGATCCACAGACCAAACGTTGGGGCATCAAAGTGGCGGCCGGCGATCAAGCCCAGCATGAACGGCGTGGCCAACATACGTAGCAGCGTCATCCCGTTGGCGGGCGTGAGGTATTCGTGTGACCCCTGGGTCGGCTCAGACTGCGTCACAACCATAAGACCTAGCTGCGAAGTCCTCGGGTTACATTTGAGCCCAAATGCAAACCGTCGCGCAGCGAAGGACGGTCGACAACACTGGCGTCACCTTCGAGAAGCTCAGCGGTGCAATCCGGGCCAAGAGCAGAAACCACACGTACCTTGGCAAAGGTACCAACGGCAAGTGATTCAGGAATTGCTATGGTTCCGTCAATTTCTGGTGCTTCACGAACCGTTCGGCCCACGCCAACTCCGTCAACTAAGACTTCAACAATCTGGCCAATCAACGCGTCACGACGACGAGCAGTAATCGAATCCTGCAATTCAGAAAGTTCAGCCATACGTTCGCGTACTAACCCAGCTGGAACCGTGCCATCGAGATCATAAGCATAGGTACCTTCTTCACGTGAGTACGAAAAGAAGCCACACCAGTCAAGATCGGCATTGCGGACGAAAGACAACAGTTGATCGTGATCTTCTTCAGTTTCACCGGGGTATCCCACGATGAAGTTCGAGCGGAACGCCGCCTCTGGCGCACGATCACGAATTTCGCCAATTCTGCGCAGAAACCGCTCACCATCACCCCACCGACGCATCCGTCGCAAAAGAGGTTTGGAAACGTGCTGCAAAGAAAGGTCGAAGTACGGGACACCGGTATCAAGAACCGCATCGATCAGGGCATCGGTCAAGTCACTTGGATACAAGTACAACAGCCGAGTGCGCTCAACGCGCTCAGCCACTGCTCGCACCAACGCAACGATCGAGCCCGCGCCAAGTTCAGCCGGACGATCCTTCCCGTAGGAAGCAAGATCCTGCGCAACCAAAACGATTTCTTTCACCTGCAGCTGATCAACCTCTTCCAAGATCTGCTCGGGCGTGCGGCTACGCTGCGGCCCGCGGAACGAAGGAATGGCACAGAAACCGCAGTTACGGTCGCACCCTTCAGCGATCTTCACGTACGCCCACGGCGAGGTACTCCGAGGCCGAGGCAGGTTCAGAAGGTCGAGAGTAGGCACACCACCAGAAGACGACGAAAGCGAAGATGAAGCCAAAGGCTTGCGACCCAAGGAAACGGGTGTTCCCGCAATCTGGCTCGTCCCGTGGGAATGGTCATGGGAGTGCCCGTGATCGCCCGTGGTATGAACAGGCACGCCAAAGCCCACGACCGCATCAACTTCGGGCAGCGCGGCGCGCAGTTCTTCCCCGTAGCGCTCGGCCATGCAGCCAGTAACGACGATCTTGGCCCCAGCTTTGCGACGATCCGCAAGGTTCAGCACCGTGTCGATTGATTCCTGTCGAGCCGATTCGATAAACGCACAGGTATTTACCACCACAAGATCAGCATCATCGGCCGAAGCAGCAGCCGTCATCCCATCGGCCAAGAGGGTTCCCACCAATTTGTCGGAATCCACCTCGTTTTTGGGGCATCCCAACGTCTCCACCCAATAACGTGCCACCGGTCAAGGCTAGTGCATGTGCGCGTAAATCCTGGCGTAGTGATTTCGGTGGAAAATCCGCAATGGTGTTGGGAAGCGAGAGGAAAAAACACTACGCAAGGATTTACGCTTCCCTGCACTAGTGCAGTGGAGGAGGGGTTACTTGGCAGCGCCCAAACCGCGATGCTCGGCTCGTTTAGGGGGCGGGTGGTCCGGCAGCTACTGGGTTGTCGTTGAAGTGGATCGTTACCTTGGGGTGGCCCAGACTCGTGATCAACTGACGCAACATGTTGGCAGTATTCGTCTCAGCCTTCGCTAGCAGCGTCGAGTTGACCGCCGCCTTCTGCAATGTAGATTCCGCCAAAACGAAAGCGGTGTTGTCAGTTTGGGAAGCATCACCAAAGGTGGAACCAACGCGATCAAACAACCCGCGATCATGACGGACAATCGTGCTCGATTTGAGGTTGACGTGCGCGGCGCCAAGTTTTGCATGAGGAACCGTGACGGTGACTGCCCCGGTGGCTGCATCAGTGTCAATGCTGCGTGGTCCAATGGCGCCAAGGTCAACGCCAGCATCAACGGAACCTTGTGCGAGCAAGACAACCCGTTCCCCACGAATGGCCGAAGGAAGCCACTTTGCGTCCTTTTCGATATCGACCATGACCTGGAACTCCCCAGTCGCCGCTTGATACGTGTGCATATCGCTGATGGCAGTCAAGAGCGTGGGGCCGGTTCTGTCTATGGTCCTTACAGCCAGGGGATTAAAGCGGTTCGCCAGCATTGAGAACAACGGACCACCGGCAAACAACACCGCTAAGCCCATTGCGCCAAGGGCTAACCATTTGCCCATGGAGCGGCCCACGGCAACTCGAAGCGGCGCTCGTCGCCCCTTTCGTTGTGGACCTAGTTCACCAGAATCTCGTAGCGCAATGTGATTTCGATTAGTTCGATCGTCGCACACTGAATTGCGGAACACGGGAGATGCAGAGGATGCTGAGGACATCGAAGACGATGAGGACTCCAAAGGTGCCGAGCCGCTTCTTGGCCTGCTTGACCTGCTCGGTCTGATTGGTCTGCGAAGTTTCAAGAACGGGATCGTCGCTGCGCTCAACTGAGTGGTCACAATGCTCCTCACCGGATCGGGCGGGTGTGCCCTTGGTCGGTCATTGGTATGACCGCAGCAGAAACAAAGTGTCGCGAGAATCCTCGTTCCCGAAGCATTTTTAACTGTGCCTTTGGTCGCACTGCCCTAATTGCAATGGGCAGGTCTTGTGCCTATGTGCCTAAAGGGTTTCTCAAACCATTCCGAATCGCAACTAGAAAACAGAAACCCACAGACCAACTAGACCAACTAAAGCGCCAACGACACTTATTGGCCGTTTTTGCGTTTGATCAGTGCTTCGAGCTCTTCAACAGTCATCAGCACTTCACGGGCTTTGGAACCGGTAGACGGTCCAACAACACCTTTATTTTCGAGGAGGTCCATAATGCGTCCGGCACGAGAGAAGCCGACACGAAGCTTGCGTTGCAGCATGGAAGTTGAACCCAGTTGACTACGAACGATCAACTCCATGGCGGCGTCAAGTTGGTCATCGGAATCACCGTCATCATCGTCACCGAGCAGGCCCCCGCCAGCAGCGGCTGCAGATCCCGAGAGTTCACTCACCCCACCGTAAGCAAATGCACCTTGGGTGCCACCAATCATCTTTGGTGTGGCTGATTCGATCCGGTCAACACCACCATCGGATGTGAAATCGACAAACCCCGTCGTTGCGGTCTTCGCGCCAAGTTCATCGCCAGCATCAACACCGGGTAACGCTTGCACCGCTTGTTGGGTCTGCTTTTTCCAGAACGCAACCACGGCTCGAATTTCTTCTTCCGAGACAAAGTTGCCCTGTACGCGTTGGGCAATATTTGAGGACACGGTAAGCATCAACATGTCACCCTGACCAATGAGGCGTTCCGCTCCTGGCTGATCAAGAATGACTCGCGAATCAGTAAGCGAACTTACGGCAAACGCAAACCGGCTCGGGACGTTGGCCTTAATCAATCCGGTGATCACGTTCACGCTTGGCCGCTGCGTGGCAATGACCAAGTGAATGCCCACGGCGCGAGCTTTCTGTGCGATTCGACAAATCGATTCTTCAACGTCACGAGCGGCGACCATCATGAGATCGGCGAGCTCGTCAACCACGATGAGGATCATGCTCATTTTGTCGTGGGTCTCTTTGTTGGCAATGCCCATGCCGTGCGCGGGATCATCTGCGTACGGATCATCGAGTTCACCGCGAGCAACCGCGGCGTTGTAGCCGGTAATGTCACGGAAACCTAAACGAGCCAGCAGTTCATACCGCTTTTCCATCTCGTCAACAGCCCACTGCAAAGCGCTGGCAGCCTTTTTGGGATTGGTGACCACTTGGGTAAGAAGGTGCGGCAAACCGTTGTACTGGCTGAGCTCCACCATCTTGGGGTCAATCAAAATCATGCGTACTTCATCGGGCGTTGAGCGCATCAAAATCGAGGTCAACAACGAATTGATACAGCTCGATTTACCTGAGCCAGTCGTTCCGGCAACCAGCACGTGGGGCATTTTTGCTAGGTCGACCATGACGGGTTTACCATCGATATCGCGCCCGATTGCCACAGAAAGCGGCCCAGGAAACTCTTTGGCTTGCGGGGTATTCAGCACGTCGCCTACAGCCACCAATTGCCGTTGCGCGTTCGGACATTCCACCCCAATGGCCGACTTCCCAGGAATGGGTGCCAACATTCGAACATCCGCCGTAGCCATGGCGTAGGCAATGTCTTTGTGAAGTGCCGTTACTTTGGCCACCTTCACACCTGGGGCAAGTTCGAGTTCATACCGAGTGACGGTTGGGCCAACGGTCATGCCAATAAGGCGGGTCTCAACACCGTGCGCGGCAAGTGCCTCTTCGAGGGTTCGTCCGCCTGCTTCAATCAGCTTCGTATCGATAGGCGTCACTTTCCCCTTTTTCAAGATGGAACGTGGCGGCAACTTCCACACAATTTCCGGGACTCGTTCGCCCAACCCAGGTAAAGGCTGATTTTGCAGTGCAGGCTGTTCTTCGGTCCAGACCGGTTCTGGGGGGAGGGTAATCGAGACAGGCTTACGTGGAGCGGTCGCTGCCGCTATCGAAGCGTCCTCAGCCCCTGCAAGGTCAATGAAGTCTGGAGCCTCATCTTCTCCAAGCCAACCTTTCGCCTCGCCATCGACGATTTTGCCCTTCTTGGTCCGCTTCTTTTTCGCAGGGCTCTCGTCGACACCTTCAAACGCCGCGCCCTCCCCTGCCCAGGCATCGCCGTCAACGGACAGGTCATCGTAAGTAGGCAACGCATACGCGTCACGTCGACGAGACGGGCGAAGCGCCACCGATGTGGTGTCTGAAGCAAATTCATCGGCTTCTGCGTAGCGGCCCGAACGTGCCAGTGACTTGCGGGCCCAACGTGATGCAAGCGAGGGGCGCCGATTCTCGATCTGACCGTCATTGCGGTTCCGAGCAGGATATTCGTCATCCTCGTAATAGTCATCGTCTTCGTAGTCTTCGTAGTCTTCGTGACGGTTTCGCCCACCGATCTCAAAGAGCGAACGCAATCCCCTGCCAGCAACGTGGCGAACCGGCACCATCCCGTTTGCTGTTGCAAAGTACGCGTCACGCACGCGCATACGCAGCAGGATTAAACATCCAATCAGGAACAGCACACTGAGGATGATGACCGTGCCCCAGGTTGCCACCACCCGCTCCATTGGCTCAGCGACTGCCATCCCTAGCAGTCCCCCGCCCTCACGCAAAATGGCAACCGGGGTACTCCAAGGCAGTGAGTCATGACGCACGTGCAGGAGACCAGCGCCGGAGACGATCAAAAACATCGACCCGATAGCCACCGGAACGGGTTCTTCATGCGATCGCCCACGAATCAGCACCCAACCAACCGCAAGAAACGCTAAGGGCACACCAACGCTCCCCCGGCCCAACAACGCCGAGGTCACAAACCGAACTGCACGACCAAAGATACCCGTGCGGTTAAAAAAGATTCCGAGCGCCGTGAGAAGACCAACTACAACGAGAATGAGACCCCACACGTCGTCGGCTTGGCGGCCCAGATGATCACGAAAGAACGACAGGAGGTTTCCAAAAAACCCGCGACGGGATCGGGAACGCGCACGCGTCCGAGGTTGCGTTCGGGACCTCGTCGCGGGGCGCGAGGTCGTTGAACGTGAAGAAGCTCCGGTGGCCCTGGCCGACGTCGTGTGACGCGTAGAGGAGGCACCAGAGCGAGGGGAAGTTCGCTCTTTTGTTGCCACAGTGAACGAAACGCTAGCAGCGCCGGTCCCAGTTTCCCAGTAACACAGAGAATTTGGTGAATCGACCCTTCACTGCGAGCACCCTCAACCAGGGAAATGTGGGGTTGACAAGTTCGAAATGAAGTGGCGTGAGAACACTCACCAAAGGACTTTCCAAAGTTCTTCACCGCATTTCATGTTTTTCTGTTGACAACAGCGCTTTCATGGTATTTCATGTTTATCCATGAGCATTCACGAGCACTTGGCGGATCTGGTTACACGGCAGTACGGAGCTATCGGGCGCTGGCAGTTGCTCAACGCCGGTTTCACGGAACGCCAAATTGACCGACGTGTGTCGGCAGGGCGGTTTGTATTGCTTGCCCGTGGCATCTACACGCTTGAGGGCGCTGAGCAAACTTGGGAGCAACGAGCCGTCGCAGCATGGCTGGTAAGCGCCGATAGGTTGCACACCGCTGCACTCTCACACCGCACCGCTGCTGCCTTCTTGGGCTTTCCTGGTTTCGAGCGGGTCGGCAGCCCCTACCTGCTAGCCAGTTCGGGGACACGTCACCCCAATCCGCTCGGAATGGTTATGCGCCGACGGGATCTGGAAGCAACTGATCTCATCCGTCACGAATCCGGTGTCACAATGACCAATCCCGTGCGCACCACCATCGACCTGCTGATGAGTGATTCCCGCCCCGCCAAAGCAGAAATCCTGCTCAACTCGGCACTTTCGAGCGGACTCGTCGATCTGGCCGCACTCCAAGCCCGCTTCGCCCCGCTAGCAGCGGCAAACAAGGCCGGAGTCGCCCACGTTCGGCCCCTACTTTCCGTTTAGGAGACGCCTCTCGGCTACACCAGCAATTCCGCTCGGCTCTCGACGTGGAAGCTAGCGAACGAAGACCGAGCGTTTCTTGTGGTGTCGCTCGCAGAAGGTCACTACACCTATCAAGCAGGTAGACCTCAACGATCTCTGGAGCAATCGAGAATCTAGACCTCGATAACGACGGGCACAATCATTGGACGGCGACGGGTGCGTTCGCTCACAAACTTCCCAGTCGACTGACGAACGATTCGCTTCATGGCCTCATGATCACGAGCACCGTCGGCGATCGCTTGACGAAGCGCCTTGCCAATAAAGGCCGAGGCTTCATCCAGCAACGCTTCGGCTTCGGGCGCATAGACCCACCCACGGGTGATGATCTCCGGTCCGGTGACAATCTCGCCGTTTCGCTCATCGATTGTGGTGATCACGACCACTACGCCTTCGTTAGAAAGCACCTTACGGTCACGAAGAACTCCGTTGCCTACGTCGCCAACAATGCCGTCAACGTACAGATATCCGGCTGGGACGGTTGGTCCGAAATCGATTCCCTCATGGGTCAACTCCACAGAATCACCATCTTCACACAGCAAGATGTTGCCGGCCGAGACACCCATCTCCATGGCCAAACGCGTGTGATGGGTTAGGTGACGGAACTCGCCGTGAATGGGAATGAAGTACTTCGGCTTCGCCACATTCAGGAGTGTCTTTAACTCGCCACGCTTGGCATGCCCACTTACGTGAACCTTGGCCAGGCCGGAGTGAATGACATCAGCGCCGAGCCTGGTGAGGCCGTCGATGACCTTGCCCACTGAAGTTTCATTGCCAGGGATCGCATGCGACGAAAGCAGAACCAAATCGTTCTTGCCGATATGGATGAATCGGTTTTCTCCTGCAGCCATAAGCGACAGTGCGCTCATGGGCTCACCTTGGGAACCGGTCGACAGAATCAGGACCTTGGCTGGGTCGTGGTCGCCGATCTTTTCGATGTCAAACAGCGCGTCATCGGAGATATCCAGCTTGCCCATCTCGCGGGCGATCTGAATATTTCGGCGCATGGAACGTCCGAGCGTGGTGACCCGGCGGCCAGAGGAAACTGCCGCTTCGATAACTTGCTGCACGCGATGGATGTGCGAGGCAAAGCAGCCGACAATGATTCGCTTGCCTTGGTTGTCACGAATGATGTCGCGAAGGTTTTTGCCAATGACCTTTTCAGAATCGGTGAACCCATCTGATTCAGCGTTGGTCGAATCGGCCATGAGAAGCCGAATACCAGATTCTTTGGCGATCGCACCAATACGAGCTAAGTCGGTGGTCCGCCCGTCGATTGGGGTGAGGTCAATTTTGAAGTCACCGGAGTGGTAAATCACTCCCTGGGGAGTGTGAAACGCTACGCCGAGAGAATCGGGAACTGAGTGGGCGACGGGAATGAACTCCACGTCGAAGGGACCAATCATTCGACGTTCGCCGTCGGCGACAGGATTAAAGCTGGTACGCCCAATAAGACCAGCTTCCTCTATTCGCCCACGGGCCATGTTTAGCGTGAGTTGCGTGGCGTACAGGGGGAAAGAGATATCTCGCAACAGGTACGAAAGCCCGCCGACGTGATCCTCGTGACCGTGGGTAAGGATTGCCCCCTCGATGCGGTCAGCGTTATCTCGCAGGTACGTGAAATCAGGGAGTACGAGGTCTACGCCTGGCATGTCCTCTTCAGGGAACATCAGGCCAACGTCGACGAGCATGATGCGCCCTTCAACCTCAATGGCACAGCAGTTGCGACCGATTTCCCCGAGTCCGCCGAGGAACACCACTCGCACAGCGCCCTTGGCTGCAGGACCTACCTTTGGGAGGTTTTCGGAGTTGGCGGAACCATCGCCACGGTTCTGTTGTGCTGGTGGGCGCTGCGCCTGCTGAGACTGCGGCCGTTGTGGCTGTCCTTGACCCGGTGCCGGGCGACGGTTGTTGCTCATGCGCTGGCGCGCAGGTTGGACCAAACAGACTGGGCCCGCGCTTCAAGATCAGCCGGCTCCCCATCCATAGGCGGACGGCAATAACCAACGTTGTGTCCGAGCGAGCGCATCATGGCCTTGGTGGGCTGGGGGTTTGGCGTGGTGTCGCTACCTTCGAAGACGTAGGACTCAAGAAGCCGAGCGTTCATGTTTCGAGCGCGATCGACATCACCCTTCTTGAAGGCGGTAATCATCTCTTTGTGCTCCA
>JAYSVF010000030.1:0-5500 GCA_043718695.1 Acidimicrobiia bacterium
GGCCACCGCCGGAACCATTTGCGCAGCAGCGGATCTCTTGATGGATTCGGGTGCCACCGAGGTTTACGGTGTGGCCACCCACGGCATTTTGAGCGGCCCAGCTATTCAGCGGATCGAGAAATCGGCCATGAAGAAGCTCATCATCACCAACACGTTGGCCTTGCCTCCCGAGAAGCGTCACGAGAAAATCGAAGTCGTTTCCATCGCACCTTTGCTTGCTGATGCCATCTCCGCCGTTTTCGAAGATGCCTCCGTATCCGACATCTTCGGCGGCGAAAACCAGTCCTGAGGTTTGCCGGATGGAGAGTTCAGCTTGCGCCCCACGGCGTCACCAGGAAACGCTCGCGATTGGTCTAATTCCGCGGTTACCAGCAGGCTGAATGAAGTGTTTGCCTCAACTGGTCAGCCGGTCGCTGATCTGTTCCTTTGGAAGCGGCCCGGTACGTCTTGGCCCAAACCGAGTGGCGTTTGTCTAGCGCTTTGCGATCCGATCAAAAGGAGCTGGCTGGTGGTCTATGATGGAAGGCCGTTGTTGAGCGCCTGATCGTGAGTGTTGCGTTTGGATGCGAGCAACTTGATTGCCCCGTCTTCGTAGAGGAAATTGCTATGTCAGAGATCACGCTTAACGCCGAAGTTCGTACCGCCCTTGGTTCCGCCAACTCAGGTCGTCTTCGCGCCACTGGCAAGCTGCCGGCAATCGTTTACGGCAAGGGCCTCGCTGCTCCTGTAGCCATCACGGTTGATCACCGCGAAGTTCGCAACGCCTTCAACGATCGCACCGTTCGTGAACTGCCGTTCACCCTGGTTATTGATGGCGTAAGCCACAACGTAAAGATTCAGGATATCCAGCGTGATCCAGTCAAGGGCGGCGCTGCTCACCTTGACTTCATCATCGTCTGAGACGTTCCCTTACCTGTCCATCCGTGGACGCTGAAGCAAACAAGCCTGGCTCTGGTCTTTGCGACCGGCCAGGCTTTTTTCCGTTCCGGCATTGGCTTCAATCCCTGTCGCTCCTAACGCTAGGTCAACGGTTTCCCCATGGCATCCCGATTTTCTGCATTCCGAAGCTCTGAACGCACCGGCACACCCGCCGAATGGCTAATTGTCGGCCTCGGCAATCCTGGGACCGAATACGCGGGTACCCGTCACAATGTTGGGGCTGAAGTGGTCGACGTGCTGGCCGCTCGTTACGGTGCAAAGCTGAAGTTTGGCAAAGAGCGAGCGATTTCCGGCGACACCAGAATCGGCGGCGTACTGGTCGCGTTGGCCTTCCCTCAGACGTTCATGAACCTTTCGGGTGAATCAGTTCGCATGTTGGTCAAGCGCCACGGCATTGCCTCGCCATCGCAAATCGTGGCTGTCCATGATGAACTCGATATCCCGTCGGCCCGATTAAAACTGAAGTTCGGCGGTGGCGTGGCTGGGCACAACGGATTGAAAAGTATTCAGGCTCACATGAACTCGCCCGATTTCTGCCGCGTGCGCATTGGTATCGGCCGTCCCCCAGGAACGCAACAAACTGCCGACTATGTGTTGAAGCGCCCCGGAAAAGCGGAACGAGTTGAGCTCGATATCGCCGTGCAACAAGGCGCCGACGCGGTTGAACTGATCATCGCCGAGGGCATCGACCGGGCCATGAATACGGTAAACACGCGACCTGAATAGTTCTTTGACCGTGACTGAGTCAATAGATTCCACGGTTCAAGCCTTCACTCGACTCGGCGTTATAGGAAGCCTCGCCGTACTTCGCTCGCACTTCATTGCGTTGGAACCATTGTGACTCGGGAGGTGTATAGATGGTTAGAAGCATCGAAAGGCAGTAACGCGTGAAAGAACAACACGTTGAAAGTTTCCACGTGTTGAAAGAGGAAACGAGGTCGCCATGAGTACCCAAAGCCGTGTTCGTTTTGTGAGAAGTCGAGTCGTTGTTGCGAGTGCCGCACTTGCGCTGTTTCTTGCAGCTTTCGTTAACGGCTCGGCAGTTGCCGGTGGGTGGGCAGTCTCTACGCTCGACCCGATCGCCCAGAGTCCCTCAGCTGGGCGCGACATCACGATCGGTCTGACTATTCGGCAGCATGGAGCCACACCGGTCGCCCTGGAAGACGTCGCGATCGTGATTGTCAACACCGAGGGAAATCGACTTTCGTTTCCTGCAGTCCCGGAGGGAGCCATCGGGCATTATGTGGCGGCGGTGCGATTTCCTGTCGCCGGTGTGTGGACGTGGGAGGTAAACCAGGGATGGTTCGGTCCGCAGACTCTCGGTTCAATCACCGTCGCCGAAAGTTCGCCGCTGTCATCGCCCGCAGGCTCTGTTACGCCGAGGCGCAATCGCTGGTCGCTGCCCGTTCGTTTGGCGTTGACTGCTACGACACTGATCACCGGCGTATCCACGATCTCCCTGTGGCTCCGAACTCGTCGGAACCTACCTCTGTCTCCCGTAACGACCACGTCATGACCACCCAGAGTTCCGCTGCGGCTGAAGGCGAGTCGCCAACTCGTTGGAGCGCGCCTTTACTGGTGCTGGCTGCGGGTACGGCAGTGTTGGCTGCGCTTACGGGCGGCGCATGGTCTCAGGTTGCCGAGGAGAGACCTTCGGAAACTTCCCGCAGTGTTGAGACTATTGCTCTTTCGGGCAGGGATCTGTTCATGGCGAAGGGCTGCGCGACCTGCCACGACGGCCCCTCATCCCAGGCATCCGTGCAATCTGGGCCTGATCTTGGCGTGGTGAGGGAGGTTGCATCGTCGCGGGAACCGGGTCAAAGCGCGAGCGACTACATCCGACGTTCCATAACCAGTCCCTCCTCCTTCTTGGTCCCCGGTTTTGCAACAACGGGGATGGGTGCCATGCCCACGTTGGCGGTCTCCCCAGCGGAAGTTGATGCCCTCGTGGCGTATCTACTGGAGTGACCCTCAGTCCGTTAGTCGCCCATAGGGATGTTCAAGCGGAGCGTGGATCCCATCCCGCGCGCTTCGAGTGCAGCGGTGAACGCGGTGCCAAGCTCGATCATCCGATCAACGTCAGCTGTGCCGATGGGTCCGAAATTGAACGTTGTTGAACATCTTTGACTGGATGTTCAACGTCGTTCAACTCGGTAGGCAGAGCAGACCGCATTTCGGTATGGTAGATCCCTCCCGGCCGTTTGACCGCCGGGCAAATCCGAGGGGGAGCGCATGACTTGCACGATCAAGGGACCAGTCGTTGGAGGGGGCCACGGGTGGCCCTATACCGCCACACTCGTAGATCTGGACGCCGTTGGCTCTATCGAGGTGGAAGCGGCGGAGGTCGACGATCGCCACTCTGTTCGCCGTCACGGCCCACCGGGGTGTGGGATGGATGCCTAAACGGCGACACGTCGTCTACGCTGTGTCGGATACCGAATCTTGGCCAGGCGCGTGTCGTGGTCACGAATGGATAACTCCGGGAGAAGCACCACGTTAGGTGTCGCTACACCCTACGATTGCACCCCATGACCACGGCTAAAAAGCGCGTCCTCCCCCCAGACGGCCGCAATGAACAGTAAGGCAAAACCCCGAGTTTCGGTAGCTTCGGCATCAAAAGTTGCCGTGCCGAAGCTCCCGAAAAAACCCGCAGCGAAAAAGCCGACGGTAAAAAAGTCGATCACGGCAAAACCAATCGCGGCAAAGTCGACCACGGCGAAACCGATCAGCCCGAAAAAGGTTGCAGCGAAGGCTGTCGCTGCAAAGGTCACACCGAAGAGGGCCACGGCGAAGAAGGTCACTCCGAAGAAGGCCACGGCGAAGAGGGCCACGGCGAAGAAGGTCGCTTCGAACTCCAACGCATCCACGCCCACGAAGGCAACGTTGAGCGTGGAGAACAGACGGCGTTCCAAGCAGGCTGGACTTGTTGAGGAAACCGTTGTATCGAGTGAGTCCAATCTCACCGCACTTTCGGAAGCGGAGATTGTGCGAGTAGCTCGTTCGATCATTGCTGAAGTCGGGGTGCGAGGGTTCACGATGCGCCGTCTGTCAACCGAGCTCGGCGTCGCACTCGGTGCCACCTATCACCACGTCGCTACAAAGAACGCCCTTCTCGCCCTGGTAGCCCAAGACCTTTACAACGACGTGAGTAAGCCCAACGGTGATGTCGGCACGTGGGAGGAACGTCTGCGGTCGCTGATGATCACCCAAGCTACGGTCGCGGCAGGCTATCCCGGTATGGGTAACTTTATGATGACCCACGCAGCGGAGATTGTCCCCACCGACCTCAACAAGCTGGTGCGCTCGATCCTGAGTGAGAACGGGTTCAACGACCGTGAAATGGGGACACTGATGGGCGCGTTGTTTTACTACGTGACTGGCATCAGTGCAGTTTTCTCTTCGCCAACGGCAAAGCTGTTCGGCAGTCGAAAGGTGACGCGACTCTTCGAGGACGGTCTGGACCTGCTTATTGCCGGTGCGAAAGTTCGCCAGAAGGAAGAGCGGAAAAAACAGCGTTCTTAGGGGCAGTACTGCTCGGCCGGATGGTCAGCATTGTTCCTGTTTCAACAGTGTTCTTGATCCGTTCCGCTGATTCGATACAAGGTCTTCGAGAGTCTGCACATGGTCGGTTGGCGAAGGCATCTCGGCAATTTCTCTCGCAAGTCTCGCGGCGGACAATTGGTAAAGGTCATCACGAAGGAGTTTTTGTGTAGCGGTGTGTATCGCTTCGGTGTCCCGTTGGTTGTCCTCAAGGACGATCCCGGCCCGAGTCCGCCCAATAGCATCGGCGTTGTCCCACTGATCAGCCCAAGTTGGTATGAGCAGTTGCGGAATACCTTCACGAGCCGCAGCTAAAACAGTGCCTGCACCGGCATGGGACACAACAACTGCGACTCGGCCCAGGATTAAGGATTGCGGAACGAACCGTTCCACCCGAACGTTCGACGGAAGTGGGCCGAGGTTCTTCAACGGGAAACTTCGGTCCGATCGTGGCAAGAACGTCAACATCTAGCTGTGAGAGCGCATCAAAGATCGGGCGCCACGGGGCAAGTGTCGCAACAATCGGCGTAGTACCCGCGGTTACGTAAATGCCGCGACGTTCTCGACCAAAGGATGCAATCCAAGGAGCTATCTCGAGTTGTTCGCCTCCAATATCGGTTGGTCGCATCATTTGGACCTGTCTGATGGCGGCGGTTTGACCCATAGAAGCGGGAAACGGATGAAAATACGCGTCGCCCGCAACGTCGTTCATCGATGGCGCCGGAAGGCCAAGCTGAGCCCATATCGGCACCAGGGCTTCTTCAACGAGTGGGATGGCGTGAGATGGCAAACCGCCGCTATACGCGACCGTCGCATGCGGGATGCCACGCGCCGCCGCGTGAGGCGCAGCACCAAGTTCGGCTATTTCGTGGATGACAAGTTCGGGCCGGAAGCCGTCCATCACTGCGGTGAGTTCACGAACCATTTTTGGTGCAGCACCGCGAGCGAAGAACCCGGCAAAGAGCTGTCCACGCCGTGACATGGGTGGGCCGCTCATGATCTCCGGCAGCTGAGATTCCAA
>JAYSVF010000291.1:0-17707 GCA_043718695.1 Acidimicrobiia bacterium
CGATCTGCCGCCGCCAAAAACGGTAGACCCTGCACGTGGTCGAAGTGAAAATGCGTGAGGAGGGCCGTGGCGGAGAACGTACCATCGTGGGCTTGTGACTTGCCCCACGACTGCAAACCCGTGCCGAGGTCCAAGATTATGGGATCCTCGCCTTCTGAGGTCACAACCACGCACGAGGTGTTCCCACCGTAACGGGCATTAGGTCCACTAGGGCACGGCGTTGAGCCACGCACGCCAAAAAACGTGACTTTCACAGCCCCTCGGTTCTCCTCGATGTGGCCCACCTCGGGTCCCTCGTTTTAACCTAAACCGACTCGACGAAATTGGGAATGGTCTGTGACGAAGTGCACAAGCTGCAAGAACCTCAGCGTCCCGGTTGCCATCGACTGTATTTAGGCAGCTGAGAGGTAGTTGAGGTTGGCGCGGGGCTGGCTTTGGTGACCTCCGAGCATGCCGACTACGGTGTTTTCGTGCCTACTGTCACCGACGCCGGGTCCCTTCTTGTTAGCGAAACCGTGGCTGCATTGCCCGATGGCGTGATTGTGGTGGTGAAGCGCGACTGTGCCACCTGCGAGTTGGTCGCCCCGGTTTTGGGTTTTTTGGCGGGTGCAGGGCTCATTGCCTTTGTAGCTTCGCAGGATGATCCGACCTTCCCCCAATCGCTGCCTCCAAGCCTGAGCGTGTTTGATGATCAGGAATTAGCTTTGAGTTTCGGCTTGGAACTCGAAACGGTGCCAGCACTGATCCGTTGGCGTAATGGCGCGGAGATCGAGCGGATTGTTGGATGGTCGCGTTTGCAATGGTCGGAGTTCTTTGGTGTCGATCTGGCTGAGGCGTTTCCTGGCTTGCCTGATCATCGGCCAGGTTGCGGATCAAAAACCCAAGACCTTGGCGTTCCTGAAGCACTAGCTATCAAGTTTGGGCGAACGCCTTTTCATGCCCGCTTGGTCGAGCTCGCCGATGCCGAAGATGAAATGGAGGCAATGTACGACCGAGGTTGGACTGATGGTCTTCCGGTTGTCCCACCGACACAAGCTCGGGTTTTGCGGATGCTGGGTGGAACTTCACGTGACGCTCAGGAAACGGTGGCGACTGTTCCGCCGGATTTAGCCCTTTGTACGGTCGAGAAGGTGGCGATTAACGCGGTCATGGCTGGGTGTTTGCCTGAGTACTTCCCCGTTATTTTAGCGGCGGTTGAGGCTGCATGCACCTCCACATTTAATGCCCACGGCCTTCTCGCCACAACCTACTTCTCCGGGCCCGTCTTGGTAGTGAATGGCCCAATCGCCAAGCGTATTGGCATGAACTCTGGCGTGAATGTCTTTGGCCAGGGCAATCGGGCGAACTCGACCATTGGCCGGGCTTTGCAATTGGTTATCCGCAACGTTGGCGGTGGTCTACCCGGTGGGGTCGATCGAGCCACATTTGGTAACCCAGGGAAAGTTGGATTTTCGTTTGCCGAATCCGAAGAGGCTGCAGCTGAGGCCGGATGGGTTTCCCTTGCTACCGAGCGGGGGATGCCAGAGGGGACATCGTCGGTCACGTTGTTTGCTGGCGAAGGTCCTCGGGCCATTGTTGACCAAAAATCCCGAACGGCGGAATCCTTAGCGAAGAGTTTTGCTTCCTGTCTTCGAACGGTGGCCCACCCTAAACTGCCCTTAGCCTTTGACGCCCTCGTCGCGGTTTCGCCTGAGCATTTGCGAACGTTCGCGGCCGCTGGCTGGGATCGGGCGAGATTACGCGATGAGCTGTTGGCTTTGCTGACCATCCCGGGCGAAGAACTCATCCAAGGTGCGGGGGGTATCGCCGAGGGCGTTCCGGCAGCGTTTGCGGAAACCACGTTCACGAAATTTCGTCCCGATGGCTTGCAGTTCGTTCATTGCGGTGGTGAAGCTGGAATGTTTTCTGCCGTGATGGGCGGGTGGGTAAATGGTGGGGAAGGGTCTGAACCGATTACCGTGGATATCGCACCATGGATGTAACCAAGTAGCGAGTGGAGGAAATGTCACGGCCAACGATTGCTTGGCTTTGACAGCTTCTCTCGGTGACTGTCCGGGTGGGTTGTCTGCGATGTGTGTCCGTTTGTGTTTGTGTCTCTATCTGCGTTCAAGTACTTGTCTGCGACGAAGGAACTTCTATGAGTTTGACCCTGCTCGATCCAACCAGTGAACGTACGGCTGCGGCAATTGCGCTGAGTTCTCGTATCGCATCCTTTGATGGCCTAACCGTGGCTTTGCTAGATATCTCAAAACCTCGTGGCAACGTCTTTCTTGACCAGTTGGAGTTTCGGCTCAACGAGCGAGGTATCAAGACAAAGCGCTACCGCAAACCCACGTACACAAAGCCGGCACCAGTTGATCTTCGTCAGCTGATCGCAACTGAATGCAACGCCGTCATCGAAGCGTTGGCTGATTGAGGCAGTTGTACGTCGTGCAGTGTGCATGACATTGCAGAATTGGAACGCCGCGGCCTCCCGGGGGTGTTTGTCGCTTCGAGCACCTTCGTAGAGGCTGCTGCCGCGCAAGCAACGTCACTTGGTGTTTCCCCCGCTTCAGTGTTTGTTGCGCACCCCATCCAGGATCGAACCGACGACGAAATGCGATCCCTTGCCGATGAAGCGATCGAGGCGCTACTCGCTCGACTTTCCGTCTAAACCTGGTCTGGCTCTCTCCTTTGTTTCGGTACGGATCGCACGCCCAGCGGAGGGACTCACCGTTGGTAACTATGCGTAACAACAATCTGCACAAAGCGAGCACTTATAAGGCGCTTCTTATCTTCAGTCTCCTTGCTTCGACCATCGCAGCATTTGGTACGTCGACAGCTTTTGGATCGGTGATCGCTGCAGCGAAGCCAGCCGCAAAAGCAATTCCAGTTAACACCGCGGTCGCAAAAAAATCTCAAATCATTCCAAAGCCGTCCTCACTCGCCAAGGCTCCCGGCGCGATCGCAAAGTCAAAGACTCCGGGAAAGATCGAAACCTCTTGGTCGGTGTCCAAAGTTCTCTCCGGTTGGGAAACCTTTAGCCCGACGGATTGGCCAGTCAGTGGAGAAGCGGTCAGCGCAGTGGCCAAGGGCAAAAACCTTGACGTGCATCGAGGGCCCGGTTCTGATCAGCCTGGCTTGCGATTCTCAGAGGGGCGGTCCTTTAGCGGGAGGGTCACGCTGCTGGTTACTCGCCGTTACCTGGATTGGATTCAAGTAGCAATTCCGGTTCGACCCAACGGAACGGTTGGGTGGGTGCGATTTGACGATGTCAACGTACTTTCGGTGCCGTTTCGCGTTCTGGTTGACAAATCCACCAACACGATGAGCATTGAACAAAACGGGGCTGAGGTTTTCCGTCGATCGGTAGCAATTGGTACCGGCGACACCCCCACTCCAACGGGATTATTTTTCATTCGCGAAATTATCCGAACCGATGCCAAAGGTCCATACGGTCCCTACGTTTTGGGACTATCCGGATATTCAGACGTGTTGCAAACGTTTGCCGATGGCGAGGGTGCCATCGGGATTCATGGAACGAACCAGCCGGGCCTGATCGGCACGAATGCCAGTTTTGGTTGCGTGCGCGTTACCAATGACGTGATGCAAACGATTGTTCGTATGCTTCCGTTGGGAACACCGGTTGAGATTACCAACTCCGTGGCCTCGCTTCCCTCACAACGCCGTTCCTATGGGATACCCGATTTGGTTTTCGAAACACTTCCTGCGCTAACCGAAGAGCCAGTAGAGGAGCCAGTGTCTATTCTCGATGCACCGGGTTACAACGCTGCTGGTATCGATTTCATTGATCTCGACCAAAAATCGAATCCGGTGACGACCGCAGTTAGCCCGTCGCCGACCGTACCTCCCGCTTAGCTGAAACAGACGACACACATCAGACCACCAAAGCTTGGGGGAAATCATCCTGCACTTGGGCAGTCACCTGACGACGCTTGCAAAACAAACACAAAGCTGCTCACCACCCTGTCACTGCGGTACCGTAGTTCGTCATGTTACGGGCTACCACACGGATTTTTGCGGCCCGGTCTTGCAGCGCACCAAACAAATCGCAAGCGGCCAAGGCCCGGATCGGTTCGGCCAAGTTCGTTGGGTTCGTTGGGTTCATTGGCTGCGTGAGGTTTGTGGGGTGCCTAGGTTTTGTTGGCCTGCTTAGTACCCAAGGAGCCTTTGCGGCGACACCAGCAAAAGGCACGGGAAAAGCGAACACCTTGTCTAACCAAAAAGCAAAGTCGACCAGCGCTGCAACCAAATCATCGCCAACGAAGCCAGGCACGGCCAAAGTTCCTGCGGGTAAAGGGCTCGCAGCGCCAGCAAAACTGAAATCACTTTCGGCACGAGTGCCCGTTATTGGCTGGGATGCAATTGGCGCTGCCGCTTGGCCATTGGCTGGTGATTCGGTAATTGCCCGAGCCAACGGCGATTCGGTCGACGTGTTCCGAAACCCTGCGGATCCAAATACATCACTTCGCCTCATCAAGGGCCGAAGTGTTGCTGGGCCGGTTGTACTGATGGCTGTCGGGGCGGCAGGAGATTTCGTTCGTGTGGCAATTCCACTCCGTCCGAATGGAACACTTGGATGGGTTCGCCGCAGCGACGTAACACTGGTCCGTTCAGCGTTTCGCGTGGAGATAGACCTCTCCACCAACTCCATGACCGTATTCGAGGGTGACAAAGCGTTGTTTCGGGTTCCGGTTGCCACCGGAACGGGAGGCACGCCAACTCCACTTGGTTTGTTCTTTTTTAAGGAACTTGTTCCACAGTCCCCAGGCGGTGCGCTCGGACCTTTTGCGATGGGTCTGTCGGGCTTTTCGAACGTGCTGTTTTCCTTTGCTGGCGGCGAGGGAGTCATAGCGATACATGGGACCAATGCACCTGGGAAGCTTGGAACCAAAGCCAGCCATGGTTGTGTGCGGGTTGACAATGTATCGATCACGAAAATGGCCCGGCTCCTGCCGTTGGGCACGCCGGTTGAGATCATCGAATCTGCCAAACCAAAGAAGCCGACACGGTCGTCGAGTGCGTGGCTTGACACGCTGTTGAGTGGTGCAGTTGGATCCGATGGGGCTCCCGTGGCTGCATCGCTCAGTTCTTTCTCCGAAGCTACGCTTGCCGTGTTGCTAGTTGAGCCAACCGGCAGCCCCGCTGTGTCTGCCGTTGCAGGTTCCCCTACAGCAACGGCCGCCCCTACTTCGACCGTCCCAGTTCCCACAACGACGGAACCGTCCAAGGATGATCTACTCGGAGCAGTGGCCATCAGATAGTGGATGGTGTTCACTTAGAGCCCGAGCCGATAGACGAGGGTCCTTCGAGCACAACACACAGTGCTTTTCGTGTGGCTAGCCGGAGCCTACCCACAAACCTCCAAAACTTCCGCCACGGAAAGCTTTTCGCGCCTTAGGCCAGAGTGAATTCTTTGGTCAGTTCGTTACGCACAATTAGTCCGTCGCGGAGCAGCGTACGCACCACATTTTCGGCTCTGGTGGGATCGTCGAGCCAGCCCATGGCAAAGCTGAGCTGATCGAAAGGTACCGATCGCGTTCGCAGGGCGCTAATCAGGCGGCCGCGACCCTGGCGATCTGATCCTTCGAACCGGGATTGTTTGGTTCCCACACCGGCCGAGCCAAGCGCCGGATCGGGTTCCGAGCCTCCGTTTTGCTGCCACTCACACCGTGTCTGGATGGGGCACTCGCTGCATTTTGGGGCACGTTTCGTACAAATGGTGGCACCAAGATCGAGCATGCCTTGGTTCCATCCCCAAACCCACTGAGCACTACTTTTTGGCGGGACGCACGAATCGGCTCGTTGCTGAACTTCGCGCCAAGTAAGTGCTCTTCCGGCAAAGGCGCGAGCGATGATTCGAGCCACGTTGGTGTCAACGACCGCTGCTGGTAAAGAAAAAGCAAACGCAAGAACGGCTCGTGCGGTGTACTGACCAATCCCGGGAAGAGCCAGGAGCTCGTCGAGGGCTTGCGGTAGGGATCCATCGTGGCGTTCGCAAACGGCAGCCGCGCATCCGTGCAGCGCTAGGGCACGGCGGTTGTAACCCAGTCCACTCCAGGCTGTCACCATGGCTGCAGTGCCAGCTTCGGCCGCCGCTTGGGGTGTTGGGTACTGCTCAAGGAAGCTCGGCCATCGGGTGAGCACACGCGAAACCTGCGTTTGTTGCAACATCAATTCAGCAACCACCACCGCCCAAGGATCACGGGTTTTGCGCCACGGTAGGTCCCTACGGTTTTGTTGCATCCAAGTCCATGCCAGCGCGATTCGCTCTTGCAGGATGGCATCGTGCTCGAAGTCCTTTTCTAAACTATCTAAACTCGGTTCGCCACGGAGCGTCTTTCGGGAACCAGAAGCGGGACTCACTCGCAAGACCCTACCAACAGGTAAATTCGTAAAAGAATCCCATCCTGCTGTACTGCCCACGATGCCGAGCTTCTCGGCGGAAACCGAACGTTGCCCGAATAGTTGCAATCCGCTGCGGTTGAGTAGTTTTGGGGTATGGCTACTTTGGGTTCTGAAATCGATATGTTGAGTGCAGCGGCGGTCGTAGAAACGGCGAAAGGCGTAGTCACTACCGCTCTTCGTCATTTGGCGGCTCAAGCAGATCGCGCTGATGCGGCGATCGAGGCCAACCAGCAAGTGGCCTATGACTTGGCCCACGCTGCATCGGCAGTCGAAAATGCTCGGGCTGTGCTCGATTACGGCAACAAAGGCACACTTGAAGCCAAGATCGCTGCAGCGTTCGTTGCCGATATGGCCTTTGACGTGTCGACGAAACTGCTCGGGCGAGAATTGGAGTGGGGTGTGGCCAATGGGGCTATGGATTCAGCACTTGGATTCATTCGCACCTACCGAAGCACCACCTTTTTAGCAAACCTCGGCGATGAATTGATTGCCAATAACGGCGGCCCGCGCCACCTTGACCCTGACTTTGCCATGGTGTCGGATACGTTCCGACGCTTTAGCGATGAGCAGATCCGCGATCGAGCAGAGCATGTGCATCGCACCAATGCTGATGTTCCTGAGGAAATCATTTCGGGTTTGGCCGAGATGGGCGGCTTTGGGTTATCGGTTCCTGAGGAGTTCGGTGGATTCGCAACAGGTGGCGAAGGCGAGTATCTGGGCATGGTTATTGCAACGGAGGAATTGACCCGCGGTTCGCTTGGCATTGGTGGTTCGCTCATTACCCGTCCCGAAATTCTCACCCGCGCCCTAGTCCGCGGTGGGACGGAGGCTCAGAAGGCCGAGTGGCTTCCCAAGATTGCCACTGCCGAGGTCATGGGTGCTGTTGCGGTTACCGAGCCAGATTACGGTTCCGATGTGGCGGGCATCAAAGTAACGGCCACGCCAACTCCCGATGGTGGCTGGGCAATCAACGGGGTAAAGACCTGGTGCACCTTTGGGGCTCGGGCCAATGTGTTGTTGCTGTTAGCCCGCACCGATCCTGATCGCTCAAAAACCCATCGCGGTTTGAGCTTGTTCCTGGTACCCAAACCAATCGCCAGTGGTCACGGGTTTGCTTTCACACAGGAGCACCCTGATGGAACGATTGGCAAGATGGACGGCAGCCCAATTGACACCCTTGGCTACCGAGGTATGCACTCGTACGAAATTGCCTTCGAGGATTGGCAGGTACCCGCTGAGAATCTGATCGGGATGGAATCGGGAATGGGGAAGGGTTTTTATTTTCAAATGGAGGGTTTCGAGAACGGGCGAATTCAAACGGCGGCGCGGGCAGTTGGACTCATGCAAGCAGCATACGAAGCTGCCGTTGCTTACTCACAGAACCGCGTGGTGTTCGGCCACAACACGGTTGACTATCAACTCACCAAAGTGAAGTTGGCCCGAATGGCTGTGGTCATTCAAGCAAGTCGGCAATTCTCCTATGAAGTGGCGAAGTTGATGGGCAAGGGCGAGGGTGCCCTTGAAGCCTCAATGATTAAGGCCTATGTGTGCCGTGCTGCTGAGTGGGTTACTCGTGAAGCCATGCAGATTCACGGCGGCATGGGTTACGCCGAGGAGTACGCAGTATCGCGCTACTTCGTGGATGCCCGTGTGCTTTCCATCTTTGAGGGCGCCGATGAAACGCTCTGCCTCAAAGTGATTGCCCGTCGTCTTTTGGAGCAATCCGGCGCAAAGTAGTTCTGCGTCCCTAGGATCAGTTCAGATTCGCAGCATCATACAAAACGCCGCACCTTTCGGTGCGGCGTTTTGCTTTGTGCGTGTGCTTGAGCTTTAGCTGCGCGGACTACTCAGTCAGGCTTCGCTTTATCGCTAAGCTCTCCGGCTTTAGCTTTCAGTTGGGCTTTGACCGCATCGATGTCTCCACCTTGCTCAGTGAACTTTAGAAAGGCCCCGAAGCCAAACGCTGCCGCGGCCAGGACGGCAACGAACAAGCCAAATGACCGGCTTAGCGGGCTCTCGCCAATGAGGAGCTTCAGGATTACCAGTGCAGGCGCGGAGATGGCACCGGCGAGGTATAGCTGAGGAATTTGTGGTGGCAGCTTGGTGCTGGAAAACGCACGAAGACCAATCCAGACGCACATCCCAAGAATGATGAGCAGCGGTAGAAACCCCCATTGGAACGGAACATCGAATCCATTTGCGCCGACACTTTGGCCGAGAACACTAAAGGAAAACCAGTCGAGGAACATTGAGAGCAGGAAGACGATTCCTGCACCAAAAATGATTTTGTCGGCTTTGGTGAGCTTGCTGAGATCCATCGTTTTCTCCTCCTAGGTGAACTGCTCAGACCATAGCGCTTTCACATCAACTTCGCCGACTTTGCAAAAACAGAAAATTCTTCGCTTTGAGGCTTCGAAGTCTCGACTACTACGGCGGGAACCTCGATTCAAAATCCCGTCAGAGGAAGACTGGCTGGGCGTTGCAACCAGTTTTCTGCTGGGTACTCGGCCGAAGAATCAATCACGTGCAGTGAGTAGGCATGTCGGCTTTTGGGTGAGCGGTTAGGACCGGAGAAGTGCGGTAGAAGACCATGCAGCACGATCAGCGTTCCGGCTGGAACTTCCAAAGGAACAGCCTCATCGACACCGATATCCTCTGCATACGTAACAAACGCCGTACCACCTGCGTCGTTGGCCGGGTCGTTTCGCACGAAACGTTTCCGTAACCCACCGTGTCCGGTCTGATCGCGATGCGCGCCGGGGATGGCCCACAGACAACCGTTGTCCAACGTGGCATCCTGCAGTGCGAACCAGAATCCGGTACACGTCATTGGGTTTGTATAGAGAAATGTGGTGTCTTGATGGCACGTGACCTCGCCACCGATGAACGGGTTTTTGAAGATGTACATGCTTTGCAGCAAGAGCGGGGCGGTTAAGCCAAGTTCGCTAGCCAATTCGGCTAGCGCTGGGTTGCGACTGAATGCACGAAAAACTGGATCGAGATCATGCATGGCATGGCCAAGTTTGTTGATGGAATATTCCTTGGCGACGACAAGATTTCCCTGATCGTCGAACGCTTCAGATTCGAAGAAGAACCGTGTTTTGTCACCTGATGCGAGAAAGTACTCGTCGCTAGTGCGTTCTTGTTCATGGGTGGTGAATACACTGCGGTGTGCTTCGGGATCAAAATCTGAAACCATAGCCACGGCGCGCTCCATCAGCTGTGCGCATGCCTTTTGGTCAACAAAATTTTCGATGACTAGGTACCCGTCGGCGGCGTAACGCTCGGCGCGTGCAGTCTTCATTGCGGTTGTCACTAGAGGTTTCTCCACTTCACGGTTTCAAAACGGCCATCCTTGAATCGAGCGGCGTTTCGCTTGTGCAAACTTACGGCGGATCACGCAGGGTCACACGCAATAAAATTGCGCTCACTGAACCTGCGCGAACTGATTTACAACACCCTCGCGGATGAAAGCGTTTTACGTTCCCTGAAGAAAGTTGGCTACTTTTTGCGGATCGAAACAGGCTTGGAAACTGATTGGAAGAAATCGTTGCCTTTGTCATCAACCACGATGAAGGCTGGGAAGTCGATGACATCGATTTCCCAGATCGCTTCCATGCCGAGTTCCGGATATTCGAGTACCTCAACTCGGGTGATGCAGTCTTTCGCTAACCGAGCCGCGGGGCCGCCAATAGAGCCGAGGTAGAACCCACCGTGTTTGGCGCAGGCATCGGTTACGGCTTGGGATCGATTGCCTTTGGCGAGCATCACAAACGACCCTCCAGCAGCTTGGAACGCCTCTACATAGGAATCCATCCGGCCCGCCGTAGTTGGGCCGAAGGAGCCAGATGCGTAACCATCTGGGGTTTTTGCCGGGCCCGCATAGTAGATGCACCGCTCTTTGAGGTACTCCGGCAACCCAAGGCCGGCGTCGAGGCGTTCTTTGAGCTTCGCGTGGGCAATGTCTCGCCCGACCACAATGGTTCCCGTCAGGGACAACCGTGTCTTAACCGGGTACTTCGAAAGCTCCGCCCGAATCTCGCTCATGGGCATGTTGAGATCAATCTTGACCACATCGTCCTCGGCGGCTTTGGCTCCGAGGTCTTCGTGGGTGATGTCAGGAAGAAAGCGAGCTGGATCGGTTTCTAGCTGTTCGAGAAACACCCCTTCGGCGGTGATTTTGCCCAGCGCTTGGCGGTCCGCCGAGCAGGACACCGCCAGGGCGACTGGACAGGAGGCTCCGTGGCGGGGCATACGAATGACCCGGACATCGTGGCAGAAGTATTTGCCCCCGAACTGCGCTCCGATACCCGTGGCCGCCGAGATTTTTAGGATTTCCGCTTCCATTTCGAGGTCACGGTAGGCCTGTCCGTTTGGTCCACCCGAGGTGGGTAGCGTGTCGAGGTAACGGGCCGATGCAAGCTTGGCCAACTTGAGCGTCGATTCGGCTGACGTTCCGCCAATCACAACGCCCAGGTGATACGGCGGGCAGGCTGCAGTACCAAGCGTACGGATCTTTTCGTCCATCCATGCTGCAAACGATGCTGGGTTCAACAGCGCCTTCGTCTCTTGAAACAACAAGGATTTGTTGGCTGATCCCCCGCCCTTTGCCATAAACAAGAACTTGTATTCGCCGCCGCCAATCGCTTCAATTTCGATTTCTGCGGGGAGGTTATCGCCGGTGTTTACTTCGTCCCACATGTTGAGCGGCGACATCTGGGAGTACCGCAGATTGGTGTTCACATAGGTGTCAAACACGCCATGGGTAATGGCTTGTTTGTCGTCGGATCCCGTGATGACGTACTGGCCTTTTTTCCCTTTGATGATGGCCGTTCCGGTGTCTTGGCAACCGGGAAGAATTCCACCTGCGGCAATCGCCGCGTTCTTCAGAAGATCGAGTGCGACGAACCGATCATTCGCGCTGGCTTCTGGATCATCGAGAATGTTGCGCAGCTGGCTGAGGTGTCCCGGGCGAAGCAGGTGGGCAATATCGTGCATGGCCTCTGCGGTGAGCTTGCGAATAGCCTCGGGATCTACTTTGAGGAAGGTTTTTCCGTCGGCTTCAAAGGTGGACACACCTTCGGTAGTGAGAAGACGATAGGGCGTTGTGTCTTTCCCTAAAGGAAGAAGCTCGTGGTAGGCAAACTCAGGCATAGCTCCAGTCTGTCGCGCCTACGAAGCCAGCGAAACCACCGTCGCAACCATTCCAAACCAGGCGTCTCCAAAACTAGGCACCGTTGCCTCCATGCTGACGAAATCATTGACGTAGATCCGAGCATGCGATGTGCCCAGCGGTTGGCACCCTTGCGAATCGGGGAGAAGGTTGGCCTGCGCGTTTGGCCGTCCCGGGCGTATAGGTACGAAGCTATCGCTTTGGGGGTCTGGGAAAAAAGGCGCTAGTCGAGGCCACATATTCGGCGTAGCCCGGTCGCCGTCGACCGATGGTTTTCTCTAGCATGGGCACGCCAGAAACCCTCATCAGCAGGCCACTCATCACCAGGGGTCCAATAACCGAGGCGAGCGCGAATCCCCCTCCTACTGCGGCGATCAGGAATAGTCCCCACCACATGCAGAAATCACCGAAGTAATTGGGATGTCGTGTCCAGCCCCACAGACCTTTGTTCATAACTTGGCCCTTTGATGCTGGATTGGCTTTGAACTTGGTGAGTTGAGCGTCGCCAATTGCTTCGAATCCAAAGCCGATAATCCACAGCACTATCCCCGCAACGCCGAGCAAGCCGATCCCTTTTGGTGTGGGTCGCATCATCCCGAGCTGCAGTGGCATCGAAACAACCCACATCAGCACTCCCTGTAGCCCAAAGACGGTTACGAGCGAAATCACGGGGAACTTAGGCCCGTAGTGCTTGCGCATGGCCCTATAGCGGAAGTCCTCTCCATTGCCATGGTTGCGTTTGTAGAGATACCCGCCAAGGCGTAAACCCCAAAGAGAAGTGAGGGCAACGAGCACCCATTGACGAGTGAGATCACCTTCGGCGATGGCCTTGGACACCCAGGCGATCATGACAAAGCCAAGACCCCAGATGATGTCAACGATTGACGCGTCTTTGATCTTGATGCTATAGGCCCAAACTAAGACCATAAGGACGAGTACCGCTAGTGCGGTTCCGGCGAGAACATTCCATTGCATTGGGGTAACGGGCCTTTACTTGTTGGTCTTGCTTGGTTCTTTGAGGGGTTCATTTGCTGTGACGACGAGAGGAATCAATGCTGCTCGATAGTCAGGGCCTGATCATTTGGTGTTGGTCAATTTTGCTGATTCAGGAGCTTTGGTTTGAGGGCGTGCATTTCCTTAGCCCTGCATTGCGGCAAAACCAGAATTGCTTTGGGCGTTTTGGAGTTCAGGTTCAGGTTCAGGTTCAGCGACGTTGAGTTGGTTGGCCACCCACTGCTCCATGCGCTCAAATTCACTGAACAACCATCGGTATTGTGCGGTTGCTTCGATCGGGACTTCTGAGCGTTTTACTCGCCACATATGCACACGTACCGTTTCGGTAAATGGCACGTTGCGAAGTATTCGGCCGATATTTACAAACGGTTCGAATCCCGCATGAACGAAGAAGAGCACATCGGCGGTTGGATTGTGCTCAAGCATCGAGAGCGCACCACCAGCCCGAGGGGGTAGCACGTAGCTGAGTTGTTCCGCCCGCTGCAAAAGCGTTGGATCTTGTATGGCGAGTCGCTCCAAAGCTCGGGAATGACGTGCAGGGGTGTAGAACGTTCCTTCTGGATAAATCACCTGTGTCGTTCTGGCAGGGAGCACCGCCGCTAGTTGCCCTACCGCTCGGGTTTCTTGTTCAGAGTTCTTTCCGCTGCGGTCCACAAAGTGAACAGGAATCCAGTGACCCACGAGGTCAAAAGCCGGCGCGTAGGCGAGGGTTTTTTTGATGACGTAATGCATCTGATATTTACGGCCGTGACCAAGCACATCCACGGGAAGAAAGGAGTCGAGCACCGAGGTGTGATGACCAAAACAGAGCAGAGGTGCGCCATCATCAACGCTTTCGATCCCAGTCACCGTCACGTTTAATCCAAGCAGCGTCTTTGTTGCTTGGGTCAGCCAATGCCCATAGAACGAGAGCAGTTTCTGCAACTGACGTTGCGCGGGCTCGCCTCTAATCCGCCCGGCCCTGCGGACCCAAATCCCAAACCCAATGAGAACCGCCAACATTTCTAGCCAGGGAACAAACAACAAAAACAACACGATTCTCGTGCACCGCATACGACGGATGTTTGAAGCAACATCGGCTACTAGCGCGATCGTGATCCAAAGAGGGAGCCCAACGAAGAGCACGAAACCAAGAAGGGCGAATATGGGAATCGACAATAAACGTCGCAGGTACTTGGGCGGCACAACTGTGCATTCTGCCAAAACCTTTGCCACTCTGCACGGTAAATCCTTGAACAGTTGCCGATTGTGTGGTTACTCCCCGAGCGTACGGTTCGAGCAGACCTTATGAACATCCTCCTAGCTCAGTTTGGTTGACCGCACGGGCCGTAGGCTTGGGGAGTGAACGAACCCATCATTGGCAGCCGCTACCCCGTGGTCGAGTGCCTAGTCCCGCTCAACGATCTGGAGTGGGCCAGCGCTGAACTTTATGATTTGGGAACTGTTGGCATCGAAGAGCTGGAACCTTCCGCACTTAGGACTCCACGGCCCAAGGATCAGTTCAATCCAAAACCGTTGGGATCGCAAGACTCGTCGGATTCAGCGCAAATGCTTGGTCTTCGCGCTGGGTTTCCCTCAGAGGCTATGGCTCAGGCCGCTGCGACGTATCTGCTAGCGGGCGAGCACGATCGAGAAGTTCCCTGGCAACCAGTCTTGGAGATCATCGTTGGCGACGATTGGCTTGACGCATGGCGTGAGCACTTTGCGCCTCTTCGAGCAGGACGAATTGTGGTGGCACCGGCGTGGCGGCAACACGATGGTTCGCTTTCCAGCGATCCCGTCCTACAAAACCTAAGCGCGCAGGATATTGTACTTTGGCTCGAACCTGGACGGGCTTGGGGTACCGGCGCCCATGCATCAACGTCGCTGTGTCTCTCAGCCATGCAGCGACAACTCGCCGTAAACCCAGGGCGCAATCAGGTGCTCGATGTGGGCTGTGGCTCGGGTGTGCTAAGTGTCGCGGCGCTGCTGCTTGGTGCAAATTCGGCATACGGAATTGATATTGATGAGACGAGTCCGAGCGTAACCATCGAGAACGCCGCAAGAAATGAGGTTGCCGATCGTTGCACGGCATCAACTGAGCTTCTTGGCGATGCAATGGGCACCTATGAGCTCGTGCTGGCCAACATCCTGGCGCCGGTATTGATTGAGTTATCGGTCCATATTTCCAAGCGCGTTGCCCCGGGCGGCGCGTTGATTTTGGCTGGTTTGATTGACGAGCAACGCGAGCGGGTCCTTGCTGCCTACGCTGGATTCACGGTGGAGCACACCGAGCACCAGGGCGAATGGGTTGGTCTTACGTTGCGGAAGGCATGGGAGTAGGTTGGCGCCGGGCAACGAGCAAAACACTTAGCGCTATGAACGTTGCGAGAGCGGGCACACCAAACACCCATCGCCACCCAATTGCGTCACTTACGAGTCCCACGATCGGGCCTGCCGCAGCTTGACCGATGTCATTGAACATCAAAAAGGCGCTCAGTGCGGTTGCTCGTTTAGCGGTTGCAACGCCTTGGACAACCATGGCAGAAAGTGCCGGAAACGTAGCACCAGCACCGAACCCAGCGAGTGCGATAGCCAAATGAGAAACGACGGCTGAACGTGAAGTGGCCATAGCTCCTAGGGCAACTCCTGCGACCACCATGGCGGGCAGAACCACAACATAAGCGTTTCGTCGGTCAACGATCGGGCTTGCGACAACTCTCACGACAAGCACGGCAATGGCGTAAAAGGCCAGCAACATTCCCGGTCGAGCGATTCCCATATTGTCGGCGTAATCGGGCGTAAAGATCGTGACAGTTGAGAACGTAAGGGCGGTGGCGAACATGGCAATACCAGGGATTACCGCTGATCTTGGTAGATACTCGCGTATTCGCTGAGATAGCGAAGGGCGCGATGGAACGGTGCTGGCAAGGGACACAGTTAGTCCTTCGCCAAAAGTCCGTGCATTTTCGGCCGCCGGAAACTCGCTGCTCGGAGTTTCGCGGCGTGGGTTTCGCGTTTGCGGGTTACCAGTCTCAGGGACCCACCAGGAGAGGGCGAAGCCAAGAAAGTACAGCGCGATGATCAGTAGCCACACGATTTTGTACCCAGGTCCGCGAATCAAAAAATCTGCGATAAGTGGCCCGATCGTGAAGCCCAGGTACACATTGACCGAGAGTCGAGCGACGGCTGCTGCGCGCTTATCGGAGGGGGCAAGATCGGTGGCCGTTGTGAGGGCTGCGGTATAAAAAGCGGCTCCTGCAGCACCTTGGAGAATCCGCAACGTGGCAATGGCTGGGATTGAGTTGGCGAAAACGAATCCGATGCTGAGAATCCCGGTGGCGAGCATTGCCCAGCGCAGGAACACGCTGCGTCCGTAGCGTTCTATTCCCCGTCCGACGAATGGCCGAAATAACAGTGCTGCTAGAAAGAATCCGGTCGTTGCCAGCCCGGTTTGGCTTCTCGTGGCGTCAAACTCACTCCGCAGAAAGCGGGGAACCGAGGCCACCACGATGCCCGTTGCCAGGAAGCTTGCCGCCACCACTGCATCGAGCCTTCGGGTCGCGTTCCCTGTCTTTTCGGAACTCATGATCGGCCAGGCTCCCATTCAAAGTGTTGTGGATCAAAATTGGACCGAAACGTTCCGCCCCATTTGAAACCATTCCGTTCGAAAACTTCAATGACTTCAAGCAACCCGGGCTCGGCGTCCACCACTGCCTCCCAGTTCCCGTTATCGGTAAAGTTTCGAATATCGACAGCAATTCCGTAGCTGTGCTTACTAATGCAATTGGGAATGTATCCGCCGGTAATCGCGTCTTTGCAACGCCTTTTGTTGACCGTTCCAAACTTGGTGATATGCGCGCTTAGCCCTCTGGCCACAAGTTCACCTAAGGCTGCGGTGAATGCGGGAAGGGCTTCGGTGTTGATGTTGGCTACGCATGGATTCACCGCTCGACACACCGCCAGAGATGGTGGAAGTGAAATGGAGGCTAGGTTGACCCCTGTGCAGGTCACCGTGGGTGAATCGCCAACCGCTTCACAGCTACCAACCCTTCGCCACGCTTCCGCTCTTCGCTGTTGATCCCGGTATTGGGCTAACCCCGTCCGCCCAAAAAGCCCTAGGAGCAAAAGGATAAAGAGCCAGAACAGCAGAGAACGAAAAAGCGAGCCCGCCGATGAGCGAGCCCGCTTCTTTTGCTGTCTCAACGACAGCTGCAAACGTTACGAAGCACGCTGGCTATCCAAGTTTGGCCTGAAGGTTCGCATCGAGGGCGTCGAGGAAATCTTCGGTGGTGAGCCATGGGGCATCGCGGGAGATGAGGAGCGAAAGATCCTTGGTCATCTTGCCGGATTCCACCGTTGAAACACACACTTGCTCAAGTGCTTCGGCGAATGCCGTTACTTCGGGGGTGTTGTCCATTTTGCCGCGGTACGAAAGTCCCTGTGTCCAGGCGTAGATCGAGGCAATGGGGTTCGTTGAAGTTTTGTTGCCCTTTTGGTGTTCACGGTAGTGACGGGTCACGGTGCCGTGTGCGGCTTCGGCTTCAACCGTCTTGCCGTCTGGAGTCATAAGTACGCTTGTCATGAGGCCGAGCGAGCCGTAACCCTGGGCCACGGTATCGGATTGCACGTCGCCGTCATAGTTCTTGCAGGCCCATACGTAACCGCCTTCCCACTTCATGGCACACGCAACCATGTCGTCGATCAGGCGGTGCTCGTAGGTGAGCTTCGCTGCATCCATTTGGGTTTTGAATTCGGTTTCGTAGATCTCTTGAAAGAGGTCTTTGAACTGGCCATCGTAGGCCTTCATGATGGTGTTCTTGGTGGACAGGTAGACCGGCATGTTTCGATCGAGACCGTAGCGAAGCGAGGCACGGGCGAAGTCACGAATCGAATCGTTGTAGTTATACATGCCCATGACTACGCCGCCATCGGCGCCAAAGTCAGCTATCTTCATTTCAACGGGCGCACTGCCGTCTTTTGGAACGTAGGTCATCGTGACGTGGCCTTCGCCAGGCACTTTGTAGTCGGTGGCCTTGTACTGATCACCGTGGGCATGACGCCCGATCACGATGGGCTTGGTCCAGCCTGGGACGAGCCGTGGGATGTTGGAGATCACGATCGGCTCACGGA
>JAYSVF010000292.1:0-7152 GCA_043718695.1 Acidimicrobiia bacterium
GCCCACTCTGGCGCGTGTTTTGCGCAACGCAGGTGCAAGTGGACGCCGTGACCAAGTCGTCGATGGTGTCTTGAAACGAGCCCATGACGCGCTGTGGGATAACCGTGACTCCATTGCGCATCAGTTCATTTCCGAGTCGCCGTGGTGGGTTCCCAACTCGGTGGACCAACGCATGTTTGACCGGCTCTTCATGGGGATCACCTCGACGTTGGGTGCTATGCGCGCTGATCACAACCACGAACTTCGCATTGCGTTGGACCGAAGGATTGATCGCTACATCGTGGAGCTAGAAACCAGTCCCGCCTTAGCCACAAAGCTTGACGCTGGTGTTCGTGACGCCCTGGACCACGAGGCACTTCGCGGGGCGATCGTCAGCTGGTGGGGAGACACAAAATCGCACCTGGTCGCAGAGCTAGCAGCACCCAACTCGCCTATCCGTTTGCGAATTGCCACAACAGTTCGCGAACAAGCCGTCAGTGTGCTTGCCGATCAGGCCCGAGCGCAGCGCTACAACGACGGTGTGCAACGTCTTGTTGTTGGGGCTGTGGTTTCTTATGGTCACGAGGTGAGCGGACTGATTTCCTCTACGGTTGAACGCTGGGACACCGAGGAAACCGTGGCTCGAATCGAGCAACAGATCGGTCGGGATTTGCAGTTCATTCGCATCAACGGGACCCTCGTAGGGGGGCTTGTTGGTGTGCTGCTTTACGGGCTTGGGAAACTTCTGTAGAAAAAAGGCTCCACCAACGGACCAGGTTTTGTAAATCCGACGCTCGGTCTCGTATCGAATTCGCTTGCTGGGTTGGCCAGTAGGCGCAGGCAAGCAGTTTAGATTTGGGACTGCCTTCCCGCTCGAACCGGTAGTAGCACGGGACTTAACCCTAGATTTCCGTCGGGTAACAAGCGCCAGGTCTCATTGTGGGCAGTTGAGGAGGCGGAAGTAGGTAAAGAATCTGAACAGTGCAGCTTTTGGCGTAACCCCAGCCACTACGGTGTAGCCCCTCAGAGATTGTCCATTTTTGGAAGGATGCAAAATTCGTGGAACGTTGGGACGTAGCGGGCACCCAGTTTGGGACAGTCGCTGGACTATGGCGTTACCCCGTCAAATCCTTGCAAGGAGAAGAACTTTCATCTGGTGAGCTTTCATCTGCGGGCATTGTTGGTGATCGAAGCTTTGGAATTTTTGAACGGTCATCGGAAGTGTTGCTTTCCGCGAAGAGACTCCCGCAGCTTCTGGAGGGCTCATCGAGACTCGTTTCTGAAGGAACTGCGGGTGCTGAGTTGGTCGCCGAGTTGTCATTCGGAGGTAAAACACTACGAAGTGATGACCCGTTGGTTGACGCGGCGCTGAGCGATTGGCTTGAGCTTGCCGTTGAGCTTCGACAGCCAATGCCAGGGCGTCGTTCGGTAGTGGAAATGCAAGTGGACCTTGATGATGACTCGCAACTTGCCGAGTTCAGCACCCGATCTGGCATGTTTTTCGATTCGTGTGTCCTGAACGTTGTTTCCACGACAAGCTTGGCTGCCGCTGCTGCGCTCTATCCTGGCGGGTCTTGGGGTGTGGAGCGATTCCGCCCCAACGTTTTAATCGAAACCGATCCGGCAATCACTGAATTCTCCACTGATGCGGAGGACCGTCCGGGTTTTGTTGATGATGAGCTAGTTGGATTTTTGGTCAATCTTGGTGGCGTGGAGATCGTGGTTATGAAACGGTGTGATCGTTGCATCATGGTTACCCGTCCGTTTGGGGATTTCCCGAGGGACCGGGCCCTGCTTCGAACTCTCACCCGTTTCCATGGTGGAGAACTCGGGGTTGATGCATCGGTGAACGGCGCGGGCCGAGTGGCGGTTGGTGAACCCGTCACCTTGTTGCGCCGAACGTAGAGGACAACCGCTCCACACAACCGTGCCAAACTCGTTGGGAAACCCACGCGAAAATTTCGGCCCATTGACCAAGATCACTGGTTTCGCATGGCCTCCGCCGACATCGCAAAGTAGGCATCGAAACGCACTCGAAGATCTTCGGGAACGGCCAAATCATCGAGTGCGCCGTTCATAGCGGCGAGCCAATGGTCACGCTCAGTTTCGCCAATCGCATACGGAGCATGGCGCATCCTTAGTCTGGGGTGGCCGCGGACATCGGAGTATGTGGTTGGGCCTCCCCAGTACTGCATCAAAAAGAGCGCCAACCGTTGCTCCGCGGGACCTAGGTCATCTGGGTCGGGGTAGAGAGGAAGAAGTACCTCGTCGGTCGCTACGCGTACGTAGAATCCAGCAGCCAAAGCGAAAAAGAACGCGGGCCCGCCAACGGCAGCGAAGACAGAATCGGCATCATCGGGCAACTTCGTGGTGATCTCCATGACGCAACGATCTTGCCACGATCTGCCCCGGCTGCCTCGGCGATGTTTCAAAGTAGTTCATCAATTAGGCCATCGAGTTGTTCGTCCAGCCGTTTGTCCAGCGTTCGTCAAAGTTGCGTAATCCCTAAAGCGTGCCTTTGGTCGAAACGCAACATTTGCCCATACCGGCCCTTATTGCCTGGGCGAGCAAGGCACCGGCACTAACCTTGGTTGCTATGTCGAAGTTTCCTGACCTGTTTGATCGCGTCGTAAGTCTGTGTAAGCGCCGTGGATTCGTGTTTCCTTCGGCGGAAATTTATGGTGGGTTTCGTTCAACCTATGACTATGGTCCGCTCGGGGCTTTGATGCTTCGCAACGTCAAAGATGCCTGGTTGCGCTCGATGGTGCAAGAGCGAGATGACGTGCTCCTTATCGACGCTTCGATCCTCAATCCTCCACAAGTGTTCGAAGCGTCTGGCCACCTAGCGAACTTCACCGACCCACTCGTTGACTGTAAAAATTGTAAGGCCCGTCATCGCCTTGATCAGTTGGCTGATGAAAACACTTGCCCCTCGTGCGGCAAGAGCGGAACCTTTACTGAGGCCCGTGCGTTCAATCTGATGTTTAAAACCAATGCTGGCCCGGTTGAGGATTCCGGTGCGGTGGCCTATCTTCGCCCTGAAACCGCACAAGGAATGTTCACCAACTTTGGCAATGTTCTCACTACCAGCCGTAAGAAGCCCCCATTCGGTATCGCCCAGGTTGGGAAGAGCTTCCGGAATGAAATTACCCCCGGCAACTTTGTGTTCCGTACCCGGGAATTCGAGCAGATGGAAATGGAGTTTTTCGTTCCACCAGCCGAAGCTGAGCAGTGGTACGGGTACTGGATTGAGCAACGCTATAACTGGTATGTGAACCTAGGAATTCCGCCGGAGCAGTTGCGAATTCGCCCTCACGATGCCGACGAGCTCAGCCACTACTCCTCTGGTACCTCCGATGTTGAATTTACGTTCCCATGGGGTTGGGGTGAGCTTGAAGGTGTGGCCAACCGCGGTGACTTTGACCTTACGCAACACTCGAACGCGTCGGGCGAAAAGCTCGATTACTTCGATCAGACAACGGGGGAGCGATACCGTCCGCATGTGATTGAGCCAGCTGCCGGGGCCACGCGCACCATGATGGCTTTCCTGCTTGCCGCGTACGACGAAGAAGAAGTGAACGGCGACACCCGAACCGTCTTGCACTTGCATCCGCGCATTGCCCCTTACAAAGTTGCCGTGTTGCCACTGTCGAAAAAGCCAGAGCTCTCAGAAGTTTCCCGCACCGTCCTGAAATCGCTGCAGCCACATTTCATGTGCGATTACGACGATACCCAAAACATCGGCAAGCGCTACCGACGCCAAGATGAAGTTGGCACGCCCTATTGCATCACGGTTGACTTTGAATCCCTCGTCGACGGCGCAGTGACCGTGCGAGAACGCGATTCCATGACCCAAGAGCGAGTTGCCATGGCCGATCTCGTTACCTATCTCCACCCACGCATATCGATCTAGAAGGGGTCTCCTACTGTGCCCGATACAAGTTGCGACCTGGCAAACAGGGGCCAACTGTGTATTTGATTCGCAGAATCCAACGGTTTTGCAACTGGTGTGCGTACAGATATTCGCTGCTTCCGCAAGGGCCCGACAGCGCAACTCGGCTTTTAGAAACGTAGCGATCTTTCGTCGCTGTGGACACGGCCAGCATTTGTGAGGAATACTCGCCGGAGGGTTCACGGTTCTCGTGTCCCGACGGAACCTCAGGGAGCCTGAGTTTTTCGATGAACAGGAGCGCTTGTGAAATCAAAAGATCTGGTGTTGGAACACTTAGCTGCCATTCCGCTGTTTCGTGCCTGTACGGATAAACAGCTCAAACAAGTGCGAGGCCTCCTCGATGAGGTGAGTGTTCCAGCGGGGAAGGTCCTCGTGAAGGAAGGCAGCACCGGCTACGAATGCTTCATTATCGTGAGTGGTCATGCGGAGGTTTCGATTGGGGATGAAGTCATCAGCCGTTTTGCCGAAGGTGAATACTTCGGCGAACTATCCCTGCTCGATAAGCGTCCGCGTTCCGCAACGGTCACGGCTACCACGGACTGTACCGTGATGGTCCTTTCGCAGCGAGAGTTCGCCAAGGCCCTCGATACGGTTCCTGGCTTAACCGCAAAGGTGCTGGAAAACTTGGCGATCCGTCTGCGCGAAGCCAACCGGCGAGCACTCGAACACTGAGCGAAGAATGCGCGCCAAGTAGCACCTTTCGTCGAGCTGAGTTTGGGAGGCTACGGCGTGCGAAAAGCCGAGAAGCCGAAAAGCCGAAAAGCATGGTGATGTGCTTGTGCTTGATGGGCTTGATGGACCTCGACCACGGCTCGGCTCAGCTTGGGCCCTAAGCCGAAGAAATAGGTGCGGAGACTGGGCCGAAGAATCGCTAATCCTCGATTGGGTAGCTACGGTCACACACTAAGCGTGCATGAGACCCAGGTTGAACGCCCTAGGTGAAGAACGAAAAAATTGATTGAAGGTTTGCGGGCGCGCTCTGTTGCAGGGCTGCGCCCGCTAACCTTGTCGGCGCCATGGCTACTAATCCGACCAATTTGACGTACGCATTCGACCACAAGCACAAAGTTGCACCGATGAAGCTCAAGGACCTTCTCGGCGGCAAAGGTGCGAACCTCGCTGAGATGACTTCGGTCCTCAAGCTTCCGGTTCCTCCCGGCTTCACGATCTCAACCGATGCTTGCCGCACCTACATGGTGTCGGGCTGGGCGAAAGGTCTCGACGCCGAAATGGCCGCACAGATCGCCAAGATCGAAAAGCAAATGGGCGCAAAGCTGGGCGATCCAAAAAACCCCTTGCTAGTTTCGGTTCGTTCTGGCGCCAAGTTCTCCATGCCCGGCATGATGGACACTGTTCTGAACCTCGGTCTCAACGATAAAACCGTTGTTGGACTCGCAAAGTTGTTTGGTGACGAGCGCTTTGCCTATGACTCGTACCGTCGCTTCCTGGCGATGTACGGCCGAATCGTTCTGGGTGTCGAGGGTTCGCTGTTCGAGCACGCTTTCGAAGCAGCCAAAAAGAAGGCCAAAGTTGCCAACGACGCAGCGATTCCTGGCGATGTGCTCAAAGCACTCTGCGACGATTACAAGGCGATTGTAAAAAAAGCCACCAAGGCTGATTTCCCGCAAGACCCCAAGGTTCAGCTTAAAGGTGCCGTTGAGGCCGTCTTCAAGAGCTGGAATGGCGCACGCGCCATTGCCTACCGTGTCCGCGAACGCATCGCCCACGATCTTGGCACCGCCGTAAACGTGCAGACCATGGTGTTTGGCAACCGCAATGACAACTCTGGCACCGGCGTAGGCTTCACCCGCAACGCCTCAACCGGTGACAACGTTCCCTACGGTGACTACCTCACTAACGCCCAAGGCGAAGACGTGGTTGCTGGAATCCGCAACACCGAGACTCTCGATGATCTCAAGGCCACGTTCCCCAAATCTCACGCCGAGCTGATGGTAATTTTCGATCGTCTCGAAGCCCATTACCAAGATATGTGTGACACAGAGTTCACCATCGAAGAGGGCAAACTCTGGATGCTCCAAACTCGTGTTGGTAAGCGAACCGGTGCAGCGACCTTGAAGATGGCTGTTGATATGGCCACCAAGCCTTCAGGCAAAACGAAGTGGAAGATCTCCAAAGAAGAAGCCATCATGCGCGTTGGTGCTGATGCGCTCGACCAAGTGCTCCACCCGCAATTCGCTACCAAAGGCAAGGTCTTGGCTAAGGGCCTTGGCGCATCCCCTGGAGCTGCCGTTGGCAAGGTGTACTTCACCGCCGATGATTGCGTCAACGCGGTTGATGCTGGCGAGAAGGTTATCTTGGTTCGTAACGAAACCAGCCCAGAAGATGTACACGGCATGATGGTTGCCGAAGGCATTCTCACCTCCCGCGGCGGACTCGTTAGCCACGCAGCCGTAGTTGCCCGCGGTTGGGGTACCCCAGCCGTTGTAGGCGCTGAATCGGTAAAGATCACCAACGATGCCCAGTTTGAAGTTGCGGGTGTAATCGTAAAAAAGGGCGACATCATCTCCCTCGATGGTGCCACTGGTGAAGTTATGGTCGGCGCATTGGAGCTTGCTGCTTCGAAGCCACCAGCAGAGTTCGACATCATTTTGGGCTGGGCCGATGTCATCCGCAAGGGCACCAAGAAAGTACGTGGGCTTAAGGTTCGCGCCAATGCTGACAACGGTCCTGACGCTAAGAACGCCGTTGGGTTCGGTGCGGAAGGTATTGGTCTTTGCCGTACCGAGCACATGTTCCTGGCTGAAGATCGTCTTCCGATTGTTCGCGAAATGATTTTGGCCGAGAATCCAAAAGAAGAAGCCAAAGCCCTTGAGAAGCTTCGCAAAGCCCAGAAGGCTGACTTTGAAGACATCCTCCGCGAAATGGATGGCCTGCCCGTCACCGTTCGTTTGCTTGATCCTCCGTTGCACGAGTTCCTTCCTTCAACGGAAGAGTTGAAGATCAAGAAGGCCACCGTTGGCCTTGATGCCACCGAAGAGAAGCTGCTTGAAGCTGCCGAGGCTTGGCACGAGTTCAACCCGATGATTGGTACCCGTGGCGTTCGTTTGGGTGTCGTGAAGCCTGGTCTCTACGCCATGCAAGTACGTGCACTTATGGAAGCCGCCGCAGCGCGTGTGAAGAAGGGTGGCAATCCCGTTATCGAAGTAATGATCCCGCTCACCGTTACCCGTGAAGAGTTGGCCTGTGCTCGTGGCTGGTGT
>JAYSVF010000293.1:0-17701 GCA_043718695.1 Acidimicrobiia bacterium
TCGACGGGGTGCGACGGGGACGCCCAAGAAACGGAATCACATCCGCGGCCGTTCCCACCACGATCGAAGCTTTTGATCCCGTTTCAAGAGGTGCTGAATCCCTCGAATCGGAAGAATCAGGGGCCGAAGCATCCGAGGTTCCCTGGTTGACGGAGCTGATCGAATTGATCGAATGGACTGAATTGGCCGTGCTGATCGAATTGACCGAGCTGATCGAATTGAGCGAATTGGTGGCACCGGCAATTTGAACAGCAACCTTGCGAAGTAGCTTCCCAACCTGGCGTTCCAAACCGCGGACTCCGGCCTCCATGGTGTAACCCTCAACAATGGCGCGGATAGCTTCATCACTCAACGTCACATCATCGGCGCGCAGACCATTGGCGACGAGTTGACGTGCCAGCAAATGGTTCCGGACAATCTCCACCTTCTCAACATCGGTATAGCCATCAACCGCGATGATTTCCAAACGATCACGCAACGGCCCGGGGATGGTCTCTAGCGAGTTTGCCGTGGCAATGAACACCACATCGGAAAGATCGAGGTCCACTTCAAGGTAGTGATCGCGGAACGTGTGGTTTTGTGCGGGGTCGAGCACCTCCAACAAGGCTGCTGCCGGATCGCCGCTCCATCCCGTTGCCAACTTGTCGATCTCATCGAGCAGGATCACCGGATTCATTGTTTGTGCTTCACGAAGCGCGCGTACGATTCGACCCGATTGCGCGCCAACATAGGTCCGGCGGTGCCCGCGAATCTCGGCCTCATCGCGCACGCCCCCAAGTGCTACGCGCACGAATGATCGATCAAGGGCGCGGGCAATTGATTCACCCAACGAGGTCTTGCCAACACCAGGAGGACCAACCAAGGCAATGATCGCACCCTGACCCTTGCGAGACGCAGCCTTGAGTGTAGAGCCGGTAGCGGTTCCAAGAATTGGTCCAACCGGTTTGAATCCGGCGTTTGCTACAGCGGCTGATGCTGACCCAGCAAACTCTTCGGTGGGGATCTCAGGGGCTTGCTCCGCGATCGTTGCGGCGAGGCTTGCTTCGGCCACACGTTGACGTTCGCGCAGGGCTCGTACCGCAAGCCATTCCAAAATCCGCTCTTTGCCCTCGGCCAATCCCGTGGTGTCATGATCAAGTACAGCCCGCGCCGCAGCAATATCAACCCGATCAACCGAACGGGTCGACCAGGCAATATCGAGGATCGTGTCGAGCCAGTTACGCACATAGGTCTGCTCGGGATTTTGTTCGCCGAGCCGTTCGAGCTTGTTGATTTCCTTTTCCACGGCCTCGCGAATAGCGGCAGGCAAATTCGCTGCCTCCATTTTGGCTTTGTAAGTTTCAACGGCCGAGGAACCATCACCATCTTCACCAAGTTCCTTGCGGATGGCCGAAAGTTGCTGACGTAACAGGTATTCGCGCTGCTGTTTTTCCATGCCTGAAGCCACATCGGCGCGGATTTTCTCGCGAAGTTCCGATTCAGCCATTGCCGTTCGGACCCACCCAAGGGCCAGTTCTAAACGCGCAGTGGTGCCAGGAGTCTCGAGCAGTTCAACACGCTGCTCCGCCTCAAGATCGGGCCAGTAAACGATGCCATCAGCCAAGGCGGAAGGATCGTCGGCGTCGATGAGTTGAAACGCTAAACGGCCAGCAGTCTGGCGTTCCAAGAATGCTTCAGCGGTCTGACGGTAATCACGAGCCAACGTTCGGACCGCATCGGTAAGCAATTCCGGTTCGATAGTCACGGCATGCAACCACATGGCGGACTTTCCAGGATGGCCATCGGGTAGTGGGGAAGTGACAGCGGCTCCAAGACGAACGCGTCGCAGGGCCCTTACCACCAGGGCTTTTTGGCCGGTCGGCAATTCGCCCGCCGTTTCGATCTGAGCCACAACACCGACGGTTGCGAAACGTCCTTCGATTCGGGGAACTAAGAGCAACTCACGATCCGAAGACATGGCGGCCTCAGCAGCGGCACGTGACTCCTCGGTCTCCAAGGCGATCGTGACCACCATATGAGGCAAAACCACACCGGTGGTGAGGGGCAGGAGCGGCAGACTCGTCGCAACGCCGTGCGTTTCTGCTGAATGGACAGAATCTTGGTCTGCGAGTTCGAAATCGGAGGATTCGATCGGTGATTCTGGGGCAACAGTGCTCATGAGTAACTCCTTGCGTTTGGCAACCGATGTTTGAGGAATCGGCGGGATTGCCAAAACCGAAGCGTCGATTGCAGAAAACTTTCTACACCCTGACTCAACTAGCGAATCGCAAGTTTCATTCCGAGGCGTTTTTGTCTCTCCCATGCAACAAAGAAACCAAGCAAAAGGTTTGCTAAACACTTGCCACGAAGTGCGCAAACATCGCGGACCGCATAAATCCGACGTCAACCACTATTTGGGTGTTTTACCTACAGTTTGCGGTGGCGGTCCGAAAGCAGGAGACTCGCACCGTGTCGAACCCGTCGGAATCTTCAGCAACCCCCGCAATCACCTCGCCAGCCACCTCGTCAGCCACCTCCAATGGAACCAACTCCTGGATCCCACGAGATTCCAATCGAGAAGTGGGCGAAGTTCTGCTCTCGGAAGCCACTATTGACGGACTCGTCCGCAAGATCGGCGCACAAATCACTGCCGATTACGCCGGACGACAACCGCTCCTGCTGGGTGTTCTCAAAGGTGCTGTGGTGTTCCTGGCAGATCTCATGCGCGCCATCGATCTGCCCACTGAAATCGACTTCCTGGCGGTTTCTTCCTACGGCGCCTCCACCACCAGTAGCGGCGTTGTGCGGATTATCAAAGACCTTGACGTTCCCCTCGAAGGCCGCGACGTGATCTTGGTTGAAGACATCATCGACTCCGGCCTCACGCTCTCATTCCTGCTCGAGAACCTGCAACACCGCAACCCCGCCTCCCTGTGTGTCGCCGCGCTGCTGGTCCGCGATGGTGTTGAACTTCCCGAACGGGTCTCTGCACTTCTCAAGTACACCGGTGTGAACCTGGCTCCCGGCTGGGTAGTTGGGTACGGGCTCGACGCCGGCAACCGCAACCGCCACCTCCGTGGGTTGCACCATTACGTATCTCCTTTAAGTTGACGGCCCCATATCCGCTGCGCTTCAAGACCCATCATGTTGGCCTTACGGACGGGCAAGCCGATCGGGGACCCATGGTTCAAACGGATGACCCACCTCTGCCTCGCTTCGATTTGGCCTCGATACTCATCAATGAAATTCGCCTCGATACTCAATCAATGAAAGCGGAAGGAACTCACACTCAGTCACCTCTCATGCGCATTACGTCACAATTACCGACGAATCGAGACGAATTGGAATGAAGTTCGCACAAAGTTGGCTATTCCCCTCAAGGTTTGTCACACCTTCTTGCGATACTTGATGTGGAGGTTCTTCACGGGACCGCCAAACCAATCGCTCGCGTCGGAACGAGACAACATGCCCAATCGGGAATGCCTCGCCGACAAAGTAATTTTTCATACCTTGGAATGACCCGCTAGCCGCTGGTCAGTCGTAAGGTTGGAGGCACTGTGAAAAAACTATCCCGCAGCGCAGGCTTCTACGTTGTTTTGGCACTTCTTGTGCTCGTTGCCGCATCAAAAGTGCTGGCACCGGGCTCTGATAGCCAAAAACTGAAGCTGAGCGAGTTCGAAACCAAGATCGCCGCCGGTGAAGTAAAAACGGCAAAAATCGCTACTAGGTCAAACGCCGTCTCCGGCGAACTGGTTGCGAAAGACGGTAAAGCCGCGCAAAAGTACCGGGTGAGCTACCCCGGCGAATACGAAGACGAACTCACCGCTGAGCTCAAGGACAAAAAAGTTTCCTATGAGGTCAATACCGAGACCGAGTCGATTTGGGTCTCGCTGGCCTTCCAGTTCCTCCCCATCATCTTGCTTATCGGTGCTTTCTTCTGGCTCATGAACTCCATGCAAGGTGGCGGTTCCAAGGTCATGCAGTTCGGCAAGTCAAAAGCCAAAATGCAGGGCAAAGACGCCATCAAGGTCACCTTCGCCGATGTAGCTGGTTGTGACGAGGCCATTGAAGAACTGCACGAAATCAAAGAGTTCTTGGAAAACCCGGCGAAATTCCATGCGATCGGCGCAAAGATTCCGAAGGGTGTTCTGCTAGCGGGCCCTCCAGGAACGGGTAAAACGTTGCTGGCCAAGGCGGTTGCTGGCGAAGCTGGCGTACCGTTCTTCTCGATTTCCGGTTCGGATTTCGTGGAAATGTTCGTAGGTGTCGGTGCATCCCGTGTTCGCGACTTGTTCGAGCAAGCCAAAGCCAACGCACCAGCCATTATCTTCGTCGACGAAATCGATGCGGTTGGTCGCCATCGTGGCGCAGGTATGGGTGGCGGCAACGATGAGCGCGAACAAACACTCAACCAGATGCTCGTTGAGATGGACGGCTTTGAAGCCCGCACCGGCGTGATTATGATCGCCGCCACCAACCGACCTGACATTTTGGATCCGGCTTTGCTTCGCCCAGGCCGATTCGATCGCCAAATCATGGTTGACCGCCCCGATCTTGAAGGCCGTAAGGCTGTGTTCCGGGTTCATGCAAAGGGCAAGCCTTTGGCTCCCGACGTTGATCTTGATGTGATGGCTCGCCGAACCCCGGGTTACACCGGTGCCGATATCGCCAACCTTTTGAACGAAGCTGCGTTGTTGGCTGCTCGTCAAAACAAGACGATCATCAACATGGCCGACATGGAAAATGCTTCGGATCGCGTGATGGCAGGCCCAGAACGCAAGGGCCGAGTCATGAGCGACAAAGAACGGTGGATTACCGCTTACCACGAGGGCGGACACGCGTTGGTAGGCCACGTGCTGCCCAACTGCAACCCCATTCACAAGGTAACGATCATTCCTCGTGGCCGGGCTCTTGGGCTCACCATGTCGCTACCGACGGAAGATCGCTACAACTACTCGCGTTCCATGTTGCGTGATGAACTGGGCATGCTGCTTGGTGGCCGAACCGCTGAAGAAATCGTTTACGACGAAATCACCACCGGAGCTTCCAACGATATTGAGCGCGCCACGGCAATCGCTCGTTCCATGGTTACTGAATATGGCATGAGCGATGTGCTTGGGCCACAGCAGCTCGGCCAAAAAGATGGCGAAGTCTTTATGGGCCGCGATTTCGGTCGCACCGCCTCTTACTCCGATGATGTTGCCTCGATGATCGACAGTGAAGTTCGCAAGTTCATCGACACCGCACACGCCACCGCATTCGAGATTCTCGTAACCCACCGTGATGTGCTTGATGCCTTTGCCAAAGAACTCATGGAGAAAGAAACCCTCGACAAGGCTGACATCGAAGAATTGTTCAAGACGCTTCCGAAGTGGACCAAACCACCAGACCAGGCCCAGCGCCCAGAGCCAGCATTCATCGACCCAACTCCGGTTGGCGTAGCTTCGCAGGAAGTTGTTGGCGCGGTTCGTCGGGCTTCGGCTTTGGCCAAGGTTCGGAACAAGGCCGGCCGTGCGATCAAAGGTGCCAAAGACGGCTTTCGTGATGATGATCGCGGTCCACGCCTCCCGGTTCTGAAGCCATCACCAGGCCCAACTACCAGCTAAGAACAAATGCTTCGGCATCTTTCAAAGGCCCTCGGTTCGCCGGGGGCCTTTTGCATTGCGCGGTCGAGTTAAAGATCGCGCGTTCATCCGTCTTGACCTTAAGTCCGGTCACGAGACCCGTTAGTGAAGGGTGAATTGACCGCACTCCGACGTCGATTCACTCTGTGTGCCACGTCTGGGGCTTCAAGTTTGGCAGCAGGTGTTTTCTGAGAAGCCAATTGCTGCAACTCTCTTGGGTTGGCTGGTTGGCTGGTTGGCTGTTGGCTGGTTGGCTGGGGTGTGAAGGCTGATGAGAAGCTGTGCGTATGCAAGATTCAGTGGCGCCGCCAGGGCTGTTTGTTGATGTCCGCCCGGCTCACGACGAGGCTGGTCACCCCATCGAAACCGATAACCCACGGCTCGTATTCGTCCATGGCGCAATGGACCGATCCACCAGCTTCGCCCGACTTCGGCGTTGCTTCCCCGATTTCACCACGGTTGCCTATGACCGCCGTGGTTACGCAAAATCCCTCGACGTGCCCGCAGCAACCAGCTTTGCTGAGCACGTCAAGGACCTCGAAGAAATTCTCGATCAACTCGCCACAGAAACGATCGGCGGTACCAACCCGGCGGTGCTCGTGGGCCACAGCTACGGCGGAGTTGTTGCCCTGGCGACCGCCGCGAACCGACCCGAGCTGGTGAGGGCGCTTGTGGTGTTTGAGGCGCCGATGCCGTGGACCGATTGGTGGCCGGGTAGCGCCGGAGGGAGCACCATTGCAGCTGGCGCCGCTGGCGGACCTGAAGCCGCTGCGGAATCGTTTATGCGTCGCATTGTGGGCGACGAGATTTGGGAGCGATTGGGTGACAAGACCCGGTCGGAGCGCCGAGCTGAGGGAAGTGCACTCCTGCAGGACTTGGGTGGACTCCGGGAAGGTGGGTCGCCTTACGACGTCAACCGGATCATCTGCCCAATAGTGGCGGGACACGGAGAGAAATCGCATGCACACCAACAAAGGAGCTCGCGAGAACTCCACGCGAATCTGGTGGCCGCCCATCCATCGCTGGCCGCGCAGTTTGTTCTCACCGTCATGCCCGGAGCCAGCCACGGTGCTCACTCCAGCGCTGCCCCGGAGTTTGCCGAACTGGTTCGTCACGCCATCTCGCTAAGCCCTTTTGCACCTGAGATACCGGCAGTAGTTCGTAAAATTGAAACCACCTAAACCGACCACCCAAACCTGCCCTCCCCACGATTGGGTGGCCTAGTTGGGCGGTTTTTGGCAGGCTCCTGCCCTAAAGAACGCCTTGGTGGCAAACAAAAGGGCAAGAATCGGGATTTCTGGCCTCAACCACGCCCTAACAGTGGGCAGAGCCGATACCATTTTTCTCCGTGCTCACGTTCTCCTGTCATGGACCCCAGCGGTTCACTTTGGCTGGTAGCGGCGTTGCCGTTTTTCGGTCGGCTCGGTCTGCTTATTTGACCGGCTGGGCTGCACGTCGGGCTGAAAAGGTGGCGGTGTGAAGGGCAAATGGTCCAAGGGTATTGAGCCCCGCAATTTCTGTTGGATCATCAAGGATTCCATCGCCATTTGCGAACGTCCTGGTGGTCACACCGCTAATCATCGCAGGGTGCGTCGTCATGAAGAAGTGATCTGGATTCGTGAACACGGGTTCCACCGAGTTATTTCGCTGATTCCGTCGCCGCACAATCTTCACGCCTACGCCGAGTTGAATATGCCCTTCGAGCATGTTCCTTTGGGCCCTCATGACGATGCCCATATGGCCATGAGCGTGTTGTTTTTGAACCTTAAAATTTGGGTCGCCCGCGGCGAGAAAATAATCATCCACCAAGATGAGATTTCTGATCGTCTGCAAGGCACTATGGGTGCGTATCTTTTATATGCGGGTCTTCTCGCCAACGGTCCCCAAGCCATCACGGTCATCGAGCACGTTATGAGCCGTCAGCTAGGCCCAGCGGGTCGCGAGCTCATCAACTTGGCCGAGCTCGGCTTGGAAATTCCTGCGCCCGCGGTCGCGCCAGTCCCTGAGGCTGCTGCGGCAGAACCTCAGTAGCTTCCCCAGCTGAGCTCCATGGCTCTTGTACGCGTACAAACGATCGCTGAGCTTCGTAAGCATCTGGATCGTTCTAGGAATACCGGTTGGCGGGTTGGACTGGTGCCCACGATGGGTGCTCTGCATGACGGCCACGCTTCACTAATCCGAGCTGCAGCGTCCGAGAACGAAGCGGTTGTCGCGACGATATTCGTAAATCCCTTGCAGTTCGCCCCGACCGAAGATTTGGCGGCTTACCCGCGTGACCTGGAAGCCGATTCCGCATTGGCCGAAGCTGCTGGGGCGCGGTATTTGTTCACCCCATCAGTTGAGGAGATGTATCCGTTTGGACCCCGGAATGTGTTGACCAATGTTTCGGTGTCTTTGCTCTCGGCCACGCTCGATGGGGCCGCTCGCCCAGGGCATTTTGACGGCGTGGCGACAGTTGTAGCCAAACTGTTCGCCATAGCTGGGACGTGCCGGGCGTACTTTGGCGAAAAGGACTTTCAACAGTTAGCAATCGTGCGCAGAATGGCCGCGGATTTGTCCTTCCCCGTTACGATCATCGGTTGCCCCACCCAACGTGAACCGCACGGGCTGGCCATGTCTTCACGCAACCGTTACCTCACCGCCGACGAACGCGCCCGAGCTGCGGTAATTTACCAAGCCCTGCAAGCCGGGGTTTCTGCTGTTGCGTCGGGCGAACCCTCGGTTGAAGCAGTGCTGGTTGCCATGCAGACGGTACTGGCTTCAGAGCCTTCGCTGCTCCTCGATTACGCAGCCCTGGTTGATCCGCTCACGCTGGAAGTTCCCTCGGTTCTTGCCGGAACCGTCCGCTTACTCATCGCCGGAAAACTAGGGAGGGCCCGCCTTATCGACAACATCGGCGCAACTTCACCACATGCGTCACATCCTTAAACGTAATTTCCTATGAACGCAGTGCTTGATGACTTAGGGTTTGCCCTCTTTATGAAATTTCGTAGGTGCACGTAGCGTATGGACGTTGTGCTTGTTCATCCAGAAATCGCCCCAAACACCGGCAACATCATTCGCCTCTGCGCCAACACCGGAGCCCGTCTTCACCTCGTCGAGCCACTCGGATTCACGCTTGAAGACAAACTCCTTCGCAGGGCCGGTCTCGACTATCACGAGCTGACGACGATGACCGTGCATCCCTCCTTCGAAGCAGCTGATCTTGCCCTGGGCATACATGCACGCGCCTACGCATTCTCTTCCCGAGGAACCCGTCGCTTCACCGATGTGGCCTTCACGCAAGATGATGTGCTCGTCTTCGGCGCAGAAAACGCCGGTCTTTCCGATGAGCACCTGGCCGCCTTTCCGCCGGAACGGCTGCTGACAATCCCTATGCGCGCAGATAATCGGTCCATGAATCTGTCCAACGCAGTAGCCGTCGTTGTCTACGAGGCCTGGCGTCAATCCAACTTCGAAGGCGCCGCGCTTACCGCCACACCCCTTCCCGGCCACGGCCTAACTGCCGAACTCCCGAAACAAACCCCCTTCGACCGCTAACAACATCTGGGGGAATTGAAAGACCACTCAAACGGTGATGCAGAACTACCGAGCCAAATGATCTAGGGCCATGGCGGCGTAGAGAGCGGCGCCGGTGGGCATGGCGGCCTCGTCGAAAAAGACTTTGTTGGAGTGGTTGCCGGCGACGGTGAAGGGGTTTTGGTTGTGGGGGGTTGCGCCGAGAAACGCCATAGAGCCGGGAACTTTTTGTAGCACTTCGCTCCAATCTTCCGAGCCCATTACGGGATGGGGCATGCGGTTTGATCGGGCGGGTGTGAACAACTCGGCGGCTACCCGAAGTGTGTCGTTGGCAACGTCTTCGTTGTTAACCGTGACCGAATAACCCATGATCACTTCGACTTCGGCAATCTGGTCGTGCGCGGCAGCAATGTTCTCGGCGACTCGTCGGAGGCTGTCGTGCACCTTTGAACGGGTTCGCTCAGACACCGCGCGAATCGTACCGAGGATGTGTGCGGTTTCGGGGATCACGTTGCTTGTCGTGCCAGCTTTAATCTGCCCGACAGTTACCACTGAAGGATCAAATGCATCGATTTGTCGGGTAATCATGACCTGGAGCGCCTGCACGATTTCACATGCCACCGGAATTGGGTCGGCGGCCCAGTGGGGAGCGGAGGCGTGTCCACCCCGTCCGCGAACCACGATGGTGAAGTTGTCCGAGGAGGCCATCAGCGGCCCGCCCTTAAGGGCAATTACGCCGGTGGGTGCAGCAGCGGAAACGTGAATGGCGAAGGCGCGGTCTACCGTTCCGGCAATGTCAAGGAGACCCTCGTTCAGCATGTGACGGGCCCCGTTGAAGCCTTCCTCGCCAGGCTGGAACATCAACAACACACGACCCTTCAAGTCACGCCGACGAGCTTGGAGCAACTTGGCGGCCCCAACCAACATTGAGACGTGAAGGTCATGACCACATGCGTGCATACGATCATCGTCCAGACTTTTGAACGAGATCTCGGCGTCTTCATGCAAGGGCAGAGCATCCATATCGGCACGAAGCAATATGGTCGGGCCGTCATGATCACCTTCGATCACAGCGGTGATACTTGATAGCCCGGCGCCTGGAGTTCCCTGCAGACCAGCCGCAGCGAGCTCTTCGAGCAACCGCTCTTGGGTTTTGGGAAGGGTAAGTCCAAGCTCGGGGTTGCGGTGGATCTCCCGACGAATGCCAATCATCTGCTCCGACAGATCATCGGCTGCTGCCAACAGATCGGTGTGGTTGGAATTCGACATGGTTCTCCCTGGGGTGATTCGACGGGGTGATTCGACGACAAAACTTTTGCGGCACCGCGGTAAGCGCCGACTCACCATGTGACGGTAGTCGCAGAACGACTGGGTGATCCACCCCAAACTTCGCCATGACGTGCGCCCAATCTCAGTGTTGACATCCGAAAGGCCGTTTCGAAGCCGTGAACAGAAAGAAGCCAGAGGAACTCTGATACGTGAATCGGGTCGACTAACTCAGCGTGAACTGATCGGTTGAGCAACCGTGACAGAAGCTGGTCGATGGGCGAGGAATGGTTGGCATGCGAGGCAAGGTGCGTTTTGGCGGCGGGGCATCTAACGTCTAGTCATGCTTATGGTGCTTGACGTTGGCAATACCCAAACTGTGGTGGGGATTTATCCATCCGATGAGCGGGGTTTTACTGATGGGGCTGAGCTCGCGGACCACTGGCGCATCGCCACCAACTCTGAGCGGACACCTGACGAGTTGGCTATTTTTATGCGTCAGTTCCTCTCCACCCGGGGCGAAACCTTTGATCCGGCCACGATTAACGGGGTGGCGATCTGTTCGGGCGTCCCTCGGGCCACGGCGCATCTTCGACGCATGTGCGAGCGGTACCTCGGCTACCTGCCCACCGTGCTGGAGCCGGGCGTGAAGACCGGGATGCCTGTGCTGTACGACAATCCCAAAGAAGTGGGCGCCGACCGGATTGCCAATGCCGTGGGTGCGGTTGATCGGTATGGTTCGCCGTCGATCGTGGTTGATTTCGGCACGGCCACCACGTTTGATGCCATATCGGCCAAGGGCGAATACCTGGGCGGCGCAATCTTTCCGGGAGTCGAAATCTCTTTGGAAGCTCTGTTTGTGCGTGCTGCTGCGCTTCGTCGAGTTGAGCTCGTTGAACCACGAAGCGTCATCGGGAAATCCACCGCCGAATCACTGCAATCCGGCGCTCTCTACGGCTACGCCTCCATGGTTGATGGCATGTGCGAAAAAATTGAAGCCGAACTCGGTCCCTGCACCGTCATCTCCACCGGCGGCCTTGGCGCGCTCATCTCCCAGTACGCCAAGAAGGTCACCCGCAATGACCCATGGGTCACCCTCCACGGCCTGCGCCTCATCTTCGAAAAAAACCTCAGCTAGAAGCGATTTGTGACTTGCCGACAGGTCGGGCCTGATCGCAGAACGTCAGCAGCCGAGAACGTTGAAGCCGAGCGACCGCCCCGCAAGTCCTTGACGTAGATCAAACGTGATGAAGCTGATTCCGGGAATCTGCAATCGTTGGGCTGAGGCGAGGTGGATGGCATCGAGGGAGCGAACGCCCAGTGTTTCCCCGATTACTGAAGCTGCATCAGCAACGGCCTGATCGCAGGAAATCATGGCAATCCCGTCGAGGTCGTCGGCAAACAGTCGCCGTACGTTGGCGCGTTCTTTGGCGCCGACGAGCCGTGCCAGATTGCGGCGCACTTCTACTTCGGTAATCCAACTGGTGACTAGGACGTTGTCGGACAAGATGAGCCGCTCTGCCACATCAGAATCTGCTTCATCTACATAGCGCTTGAGCAAAGCACTGGAGTCAACGTAGGTAGTCATTCGTCGAGCTCACCGCGATCTTCAGCCAGCACATCGAGCACTGCTCGTTTTGAAGCCACTCGACGCACAGGGCGCAGCCCTTCACCTTCAGCCGGCCGGATCCAGCCTTCTTCGATCCCACGGTTGATCATCCCGATGGAAGGAATTGGGATGAGTAGAGCCTTGGCCTCACCGCGATCAGTTACACGAATGGTTTCTCCAACCGCAGCCCGTGCTAGGTAGTCCGACAGGTGTTGTTTCAGTTCTCGAACGCCCACATCCATGTGTCCACATTACACATCAATGTAGTCACAAGTCAAGGGTGACAGGTGAGCGGGGAAGGCTGGCCTTCGATGGCAAATGTCGCCTGGGGTCGAGCATGCGTACGCGAGACTGTTTGCCTTCTATGAGCGATATCTCTGCATCTGTAACTGCTTCACCTGCTGAAACCGCGAATCCGTTGACGATTCCTTACCGGTTTGAGCCAACCACCAATTCTGCAGCGATCGTCGAGAAGCACGCGGCACTGGAGGCTGGTGCGGAGACAGGCGATATCGTGACGATTGCTGGGCGGTTGATGCTGCGGCGTGGTCAGGGAAAGTTGGCCTTTGGTCAGCTCCAAGACGGTGCCGGACGTATTCAGTTGTTTGCCCCCGCCGATGTGACCCCCCACTTCGACGAGTTCGTGGCGTTGCAACTTGGTGACTGGATTGGCGTTACCGGCGAAGTGATGACGACGAAGAAGGGCGAGATCAGCGTAAAGGTCACGTCGTGGGTTGTTCTGGCCAAAGCCAAGCGTCAATTCCCCGACAAGTTCCACGGCCTCACCGATACTGATACCCGCTACCGTCAACGCTATGTGGACTTAGTAGTTACTCCGGAGTCATCAAAGACTCTGCGGAATCGTTCGCGGGCTATTTCGTTGATGCGTCGTTGGTTGGAAGATGAGCATCAGTTCATGGAAGTGGAAACCCCGCTTCTGCACACCATTCCCGGTGGCGCGCTGGCCAAGCCATTCAAGACGCATCACAACGCTCTAGACATGGAACTGTTCCTCCGTATCGCCCCCGAGCTGTACCTCAAGCGTTTGGTGGTCGGCGGGTTTGAGCGGGTCTATGAGATTGGCCGCGTGTTCCGCAACGAGGGCATCTCGCCACGGCATAATCCCGAATTCACCATGATCGAGTTGTATGCCGCCTATTGGGATTACAGCGATCAAATGTCGTTGGTGGAAAACCTCACAGCGCACATATCAATGGCCCTCAATGGCACGACAATCATTCAATACGGTGACCGCGAACTCGATCTCACCCCGCCTTGGCCCCGTCGCTCACTGGCCGAATTGGCTTCAATTGCTGTGGGCCGTCCAGTGGATTTGAATACCCCGCTGGAAGATATGCGCGCATTGTGTCGCGAACATGGTGTTGACGTGAAGGACGGCTACGGCGTGGGCAAGCTGTTGTTGGAGCTGTACGAGAAGACCACCGAGCACACCCTTTGGAACCCAACGCATGTGGTCGACTATCCAAAAGAAGTCTCGCCCCTTGCTCGCGATCACCGCTCTATCCCGGGCATGACCGAGCGTTTCGAAACCATCGTCGGTGGACGAGAACTGTGCAATGGCTATTCCGAGCTGATCGATGCCGACGAGCAACGTTCACGTTTTGAGGATCAAGTTCGTCAGTCTGCATACGATGATGAAGCTATGGCCATGGATCACGATTACCTCCGCGCCCTCGAATACGGCCTCGCCCCCACTGGCGGCCTCGGCATCGGCATCGACCGTCTCCTTATGCTCCTCACCAACACCCAAACCATCCGCGACGTCATCCTCTTCCCCACCCTGCGCCTAGAAACCTTCGAATAAAATCGGAGGTTGGCCCACGAATCCGGTCAGTAAGCCTGTCAGCAACGGGTCAATCGACCGCACTCCAATCCATCGGTGTCGCCCCTCCCAGAAAGCCAACCGCCTTTTGACCGGCTTTTCTTCCACAAGCCGACGCTAAACCTAACGGGGGTTCACTGGTTTCCTAACAATCAGCGGGCAGACTGGTTGCATGCGTCGACGGTACTTCCCCACCGCGACTGCCTTCGGCATGTCGTTCTCAATGGTCCTCGGAGCGTTTGGGTTCTCCAACGCCTTGAATCCCGCCACGGCATCAGCACACCTGAAATTCACCGCACCACCAGAGATACCCGTCGTCACCAGCATCGTTACGGCCACGAAACCGCCAAACCCCACCAGCCTGCGTGTCACCGGACGCGGTTACGGGCACGGGCGGGGACTCGGCCAGTGGGGTGCCTACGGTTACGCAACCCAGCTGAGCTGGTCCTATAGACAAATCCTCGAACACTTCTACGGTGGCACAGCGGCTGGCGGGATCTCTCCGCAGTCGGCCATTGGCGTCCGCCTGTCGGCTATGGACAACAAGGCGTTGATCGTGCAACACGCCAAAGGTCGCCTGTATACGGCCATCGGCGGCCAAGGGAACTTCACCCCGCCCACCGTCGTGCAAGCCGCAGGGGCAACGCCAAGTTCTGTGCTCCCCGATCGCCAGGCCGCTGTGGCTACACCCGAAATCACCGCACCGCCCGTTGGAGCCTCGCCTCCGATCGCTGTTGAGGCTGCGGGCGCTCCCTTGTTTACCGGGGCGAAGGCTGCCCTCAAGATTGAGCTGGTTGCCGGTGGCGTCGTGGTTTCCGACGGACCTGGCTGTGCAGGCCCGTGGACGCCCCGGCCGATCGTTGTAACCGGTTCGCTGACCGTTTCCCCCGGTCCACCCGATCCCGCCGCCGCCCCTAGCGACCCAAATGAGTTGCTGCAGATCTGCACCGGCAAAACCCGCAAGGCGTACCGAGGCGACCTGCTCACCACCGATGGCAAACCCGGCCAACGCACCGTCAACCTCGTGGCTATGGACGCGTATTTGCGTTCGGTCGTTCCCGCGGAAATCTCTCCCAGCTGGGCCAAAGCTGGCATTGAGGCCGTGAAAGCCCAGGCCGTTGCCGCCCGTTCCTATGCCGCGGCCGAGAAGCGCACCGGGTTCGCCAACACCTGCGACACCATCTCCTGCCAGGTGTATCGCGGCGCCGGGGAATTTAGTGTTGCTGGTTCAACAGAGAAGTTCACGGCCTACGAAGACTCCCGAACCGATCGTGCCGTGGCCGAAACCGCCAACGAAATCCGCATCAAACCGAAAACGGGCGCACCAGTTCGCACGGAGTTTTCCGCGTCGACGGGTGGGCACACGGCTGGCGGCGATTTCCCGGCAGTAACCGACGATGGCGATGTAGTAGCGGCCAACCCAAATCGCGCTTGGGGCGTCACCTTGACGGCCGCACAGCTGGGCGCCGGAACGAAGCTGGGCGAACTGGTTTCGGGCGAAGTGACCTTGCGCGATGGATTCGGGGTTGATGGCGGACGGGTCAAAACGGTCGTTCTGAAGTTCACCAAGGGTTCCCTAAAACTGTCGGGAATCGAGTTCATGAGCAAGTACAAACTCAAGTCTTCCTGGTTCTCCTTCGGTTCCCCAGCCGCCGCGGCAACTCCCGACACCACCATCGCGGGTGCACCCGACACCACGCCACCCGGTGCCAACGGCGGTCAAGGCGGAGCGGTTTCGGCCAAAGGTGTCACCACCGAAGTTGGCGGACCAGCCGCAACGCTCGCCCCGATTGCCGTTGGCGAAGTTCCCAAAGTTGTACTTGCCACAAAAACCAGCAAAGCCAAAAAAGTCGCCAAGCTCAAGGCTGTTCCTTCAAAACCTGTACCGACCGTGCTGATTGCTGTCCAAGCGGGAGCCGATCCCGTCCGCACCGTCGAAGCCACAGGCACTGTCGTGGGCGTACCCACCACCGCGCCAAAAGCGGTCACAACGAAGAAAACCGCCAAGACCAAAGCCCAAAGTCGTCAAAAAGAAGAAGCGGACGACAAAAACCGTGTCTAGATAACTGGGCTACTTAACCGAAGATTTCGTCGACGCTAAGTTCACATACGGAAGGGCAGGTGATGTGGAGTTGCATGCCGGGGAGGCCGAGTTCGAAGCGCCAACCATCATCGGGACCGGTTCGCCACAGGTGATCGATCGATTGGGCTTCATGATCGATAAACAGCAAGTGCTTCACCGAGGGAAGCGCCATGTACATAATTCGTTTTTCGCCTCGATCGGTGGCGGCGGTGGTAGGCGAAAGCACTTCAGCAATCAGGCACGGTGTGCTTTGCGAATGCGAATCTTGAGGTTCGTCGCAGCAGACCATCACGTCGGGGTAGTAGTGACGTTTTTGGTTGATCCGGAGCCGAACACCTTCCATGCTCACTTCGCACGGACCGTCGCCGGCAGCCCGTCGCAGGGAGACTGCCAGGTTGAGTGCAACCCGGTTATGACGGATCGAAGCTCCGGTCATGGCCCGAACCACGCCATCAACAAACTCGTGTTTCGTATCGGCCGCTAACTCGAACGCAACGTACTCGTCCTCGGAAACGTAAGCAACGGCGAGATCACTCATGACCAAAACCTACCAGCCACTGCGCCCGCGAAGCCGACGGGCCCTACAGCGGCAAACGGTCCAAAAGGCGGTGGGGGAGGGCGGCGAGTTCGGCGTGGGTTGGGGAAGCCGGGAACGAAGAAAGGGCGGCGACGGCTTCGTCGGCGTAGGTGCGGGCAACCAAGAGTGCGGCTTCGACACCGGTTGAGGCTCGGACCAGTTTGCGAACTTGGTCAACCGAGGCACGTTCAACACCGGCGGTAAGTGCGGCTTTGAGTTCGTCGGCCATGGAAGGATCGAGGAAGGCTCGCAGAACTGGCAACGTATAGACGCCTTCCACCAGATCGTTGCCTGCGGGTTTGCCCAACTGTTCGTCGGTGGCGATCAAATCGAGGATATCGTCGGCAATTTGGAAGACCATGCCGACGCGATGTCCGTAAGTGGTGAGTGCTTCAACCTGTTCTGGCGACTGCTTCGACATCAACGCACCGACCTTGCACGCGGCGGCCATGAGCGAAGCAGTCTTTCCGTCGATGGAGTTGAAGTAGTTCTCCTCAGTGCGTTCCTGCGAAAACAGCGAAACCAACTCACCAACCTGGCCCTTGCACAACTGACCAATCGTGTAGCCCAGCAATGCCGAAACTTCAACGCCGAGCCGAGCAGCGATCTGGGCAGAAACGGCTAGGCAGTAATCCCCGGCAACGATGGCGGCAAAGTTTCCGTAACGGGCATTGGCCGTTTCGACCCCACGACGAGTGGCCGCTTCGTCCATAACGTCATCGTGATAGAGGGAACCAAGGTGGATGAGTTCACATGCCACAGCCCCTTCGACCACCTCATTTGTCACGTGAGGACCGTTTGCGGAGGCCCCGTCGACACCCTGAGCCATGTATGCGGCGGCCAAGGTAAGGACCGGTCGGAGGCGCTTACCGCCAGCCTTGATGAGGGTATGGGCAACCTCGGTAAGGAACGCATCATCAGTCGCGACCGATTCACGCAGAGCATCTTCGACCCGGTGAAGGTCGGCTTCGAGTGCTTCAAGATCTAAGGGCAGTGTGGCGGCCACACGGTAAAGGCTACGGCACCGTTTAAGCAATGCCACTTTTTCTTTGGTGTGGCGTTTCACTCAAGGAGCAATCGGGTACTCCTGAGTGGACTCGTCCAGAGATTTGGGGACGAAGAAAAAACATTGGTCACTCAACTTGGGGGTGAATCTGACCGATGATGGTCGCAAGCAGTACCGAAGGTGTGACAGAAAAAT
>JAYSVF010000294.1:0-17692 GCA_043718695.1 Acidimicrobiia bacterium
GGCATGGCGCTTCGGATCGAGGCTGCGGTGATCTGGCGTAGTCCCATGTGGTTGTGGGCCCTCTTGGTGCTGCCGTTGCTGGGTGCCGCGATGATCGCGTGGGCACGGGATCGCACGCGCGCAAGCGCCCAGTACGCGGATCCCGGGCTGATCGACCTAACCCCCGCTCGACGCGTGCGTGTCTTTCGCGTCGTCGCCGCGTTCCTCGCGGTCCTCGCAACCGGCCTCGGCATCGTCGAATCGAAAAATCTCGAAGAAGTATCGGGATGTGCCTTCAGCAAACGAGACTCGAACCGAGTGTGGCTTCACAACGATTCCGGAGATGGCCCAACGGTTATTCCCGTTGACATCAAATCTGGCGCGGTTGGTCGTTCGGTGACGATTTCGGGGGTTGAGGTGGACGATCCTGAAGACATTGCGATGACCAGCAATGGTGATCTCATCTTGGCTGACATTGGGGACAACGACGAAAAGCGGAGTTCGATTCAGTTGTATCGATTTCCAGAACCGGTGTTGGATGCAGTGAGTGCATCGGCGACACGTCTTGATTTTGAGTACCCGGATGGTCCACACAACGCTGAAGCCCTGGTTGTCTCACCCGATGGATCACGTGCCTATATTTTCACGAAGGATTCCTCTGGCGAAGCTGAGGTCTTCCGGGCCAACCTTAACGGGCCGAGGGAGCCAGGCTCGACAGCATCGACAAAACAGGTGCTGTCACAAATGGGGCGGGTGACGCTCAGGGGTGAGCGATTTATCAAACCAAACCTCGTTACCGGCGCTGATGCCGTTGGTGCGATGGTGATCCTAAGGAGCTATCAGTATGGCTACATCCTTTCGGTTCCAAAAGGGGGGCAGATTTCCGATGCCATCAACGCCACTCCCCAACGCTTCGACGTGCCGCCAATGGTTCAAGCGGAAGCCATTTGCGCAAGTACCGATGGCCGCACACTCGTGACCGCATCAGAGTCTCGCGGCGCTGACACCTTTGCCCTCGCCGTGGGCCCGATGCCTCGCTGACAACCCATTCCTTCCCAATTCTTACCATCGTCATGGCTTCGCCTCACCTCCGCACGCTAGAACTACACAGATGAAGAAATCTTTCGCAGCTGTTGCTCTGCTCCCGCTTGGTTTGCTCATGAGTTCCAACCTCGCGTCTGCGGGACCGCTCAAGGTATTGCCGGTTGCGGCCGTCGTGAAAAAGAAGACCCCAACAACTGCAGCGCCAAAAACCTCCACAAAGGCGCCGACTAAGGCCGCTACCACGGCAAAAAAACCTGCCACTACGACCGCCGCAAAAACCTCAAGCTCGGCGTCACCCAACCTGACCAGTGTTCCCGTAGGGGCCGCTGCCGACAAATATTTCATTTTGTTTGCGAAGCCCGTTGTGGGAAGTGACTGGGAGCTCTCCGTCGCGATAACGAAAGGTAGCGACACTGCGACGGTCCTGGGTGATGGGCGAAAACAGCTACCGGCCGGACGATTTCGACTCGAGTCGTTTTCGGTGGCAAACCCCGGCGACATTGATGCCGATGGGGTCGATGATCTCACCGAGCTCAAGGGTGGACCTTCACTGAATCCGCTCAGTGCCGTACTCAAGCTTGACCCAACCGATGCCGTGGCCATTGTTTCCGATCGAGCATCATTCGAAAAGCTCTCGTATCAAGGCAACGATGTCTTCAGAGACAGCTATCTTGCTGGGCTTGAGTACGTGAAGTTTTTCATCACGAAATCTGACACTGCTCGTCCGCTGGTTTACGTAATGAATACCGAGACTTGGCGTGCGCATCCGATGTTCGCCCAAGCGGTTGGCATCAGCAGTGGTCGGGGGCGCGGCAGCCCCGGGGAAATGCGTGGCGATGTGGCTTACTATCCCAAGGCCATTGGGCCCGATGGAACACCAGGTTTGTATCGTTTCGCGTTCCAACCCAATGACTCGTATTCTTTCGCCGAGATAAGCGTTGCTTTCGAAGTGTTAGCAAATCAAATGCCTTTCCTGGCCCCAAAACTCGCCTACTTTCCCATGCAGGCGGCCCTGCCGTACTACGAGCAAGAGAAGAAGCTTTACGACGCATCGCGTGTGCCCGTTGTCCTCGAAGCTCAGCTCACTCCTGGGTGACAAAGCTGGATGAAAGCCTTGTGCGTCTGACCACGGTTCGTCGAGGAGTTTTTCAACGGCGCGCAACTCGCCCCAGAATTGTCTTGGCCGTTCTCTTCACGGCTTTCTTGGCCGGCTGCACGAACACGGTTACCAAGGATCCAACGGGGTCGAAGGTCGCCAACTCTACGAACAGCGCGCCGAACACGAAACCGCGAGTCGTGGTCCTCAATCGAGCAGTTGGGTACGGTCTACTGCGGGTGATGAAACTCGGCGAGCGCCCAGGGCCTTTAGACCTCGTGCTGTACGACGCACTGCCAAACGAAATGCCGCGCGTTGCTGGGGTCATTACAACGGTCATGCAAACACCCCTATCGCATGTGAACTTACGAGCGGTGCAAGACCGGATTCCCAACGCCGTTATCACCAATGCGCTTGCCAATGCTGCCTTTACCAAACTGGTTGGTCGATACGTGCGCTTCGAAGTGAACGATTCTGGGTACAAACTCGGGCCCGCAACCCAAGCCGAAGTTGAGGCTCATCACCAAAATGCTCGCCCAAAGACGGGGCAGGTTCCACAACGGGATCTTTCGATCAAGACAATCACTCCGCTCAATAGGGTGACCTTTGAACAATGGAGGGCATTCGGGGTAAAAACCGCCAACGTTGCAACGCTGCAAACCTTCGAACTGCCCAATGTTGTCGTGCCCGACGGCTTCGGAGTTCCCTTTTGGTTTTACGACGAATTCATGCGAAACAACCGGCTTTACGGTGTGGCCCAAACCATGATGGCGAAGGCAGAATTTCGTGCTGATCCTGATGTGCAAGAGACGCAACTTGCCATGCTTCGTTCGATGATCAAGAAGGCCTCAATGCCGGTGGAACTAAGCCGGGCCCTGCAAAAGGTACGTTTGCAGTTTCCGGAAACCATGGCGATTCGCTGTCGCTCAAGCACCAACAATGAGGACCTTCCGGGATTTAGCGGAGCAGGATTGTATGACTCGAAAACCCAACGACCGCAGGAGGGTCCCCTCGACAAATGCGTGAAGCAGGTGTTTTCCAGTGTGTGGAATTTGCGGGCGTTTTTGGAGCGCGAATACTTTCGGATCGATCACCTCTCAACGGCAATGGGTGTTCTCCTGATTCCCAGCACCAGCAACGAACTGGCCAACGGTGTTGCCGTTTCCATCGACCCGGTCTACAAAGAACCAAACGCTTACTATGTCAACACACAATTGGGTGAAGAACTTGTTACGAACCCGGGGGTGCTTGCGGTACCAGAAGAACTCTTGTTGTACGAAGAAGGGACGATGGATGTCATAAGCCGTTCCAGCCTGGTTGCGCCCGGAAAACGTTTGCTCTCAAATGAAAATGTTGCGGTGCTGCGCGAAGCCCTTGCGGTCATTCACCGTCGATTTGGAGAGCTCTACAAGGTTAAGGCGGGGGACGAATTTGCCATGGAGATCGAGTTCAAGATCACCTCGGATGGAAAAGTCATGATCAAACAAGCCCGGCAATGGTTGTTTGATTAGTGCGAGTGCGCACATACCAACGAGGCCGAGAACTTCGTTACTGAATCGGGTGCAAGTGACTAGCGGCTCGGGTCCAACGGTTGAGCGGCAAATCGGGGCGAAAACTTGCTATGGCCAAGGCGTACTTCGAAAGAGACTGCGGCCGATATCCAAGTTTCCAAAGGCGTTTGTCCAGTGCTGTTGGTGATTGGTCTGGGGATTTGGTTTCCACGATCACGAGCTTCGCCAGTGTTTCGCCAAACGGTTCGTCGCGAAGTTGGTGTGAACAATCATTGGGTGATCCCACCGCGAGATTCCGATCGATTGTCAATCGACCATTGCCAGCGAGGGTCATCGCGGTACGTTCGTAGTCGGTTGATGCCGATGGTTCGAGCAGATCGATGAGGTTTTCGTCGGCCCCGAGAGCGGTTCGAAGGAATGGTTCCGCGTCAGCGAGTGAACCGGTCCACCCTGCGCGAGCTTTTGTGGTTTCGCCACGAGCGGACCGCCGCTTCACCTCAATGAAGTGATCCCCCGTGTCGAGGTAATGGCGAACTCGAACCTTGCCTCGCAGCGGATGCCTCCCTCGGGCAGCATGAAAGAACCGCAAGTCTGGCGTGTCGAAATACTCCGTGTTGTATCGCTGGGTATTCGGTCCGGCGGTCTCGTCGGGCGTCCAGGCATCGGGCTCAGCAGCTAGCACTGCCTGAATCAGTGTTTCAGGCAACAGATACTTGCGGTCGACTCGAGACGCGTAGGTCACCGAATGGCGTCCGTAGCAGTGTCCCCAACCGTTTTTCCAGCCGTGTTCCGATTTGGTCGGAAACGAACGTCAACAAGGGTTGTTTGCTCCAGCAGATCGAGCTTGAGCACATCAACGCGATGAATGTGGGCGTTGAGAAGGGTTGCGAGTTCGGATCGCAGTTTGGTGTCATCGGTATGCGCTCGATCGAGGAGCACCGTCTGGTGGCTGTTCGCTTCGATAATTCGGGGGTGATCTCCCACAAAAACTGCAAGAAGAATACCAACGCTGAGCACCGGCGTAAGCCACTGCGGGTTGGCAGTAAGTCCGCTTACGATGCCAATACTCAGTGCTGAAAAGAAATACGCAACGTCTCGGTGAGCAACTTCGATGGAACGAAGCCGAAAAACGGAAAGGACACCCAAGATGCCGAGGCCAAACCCGGCTCCAAGAGTGGTGGACTGCTTGAGTGTCAGCATGATCGCCCCGAGGCCTAGCCCAATCACCAGAAACGCCGCGGCAAGATCACCACGGTGATGCCTGGGCAGATACAATCCGAACGTAAGTATGCATAGAGCTATCACGCAGGTTGCCGGGCTAAGCCAAGTCGTCATTTGCATATTCGTGGCACGCTATTTGCGACGTTGAATGATCAAACCGTGCGGTTCGATCTTTGCGTCGGCCTCCAGGGCATCAAGCAACGCCGTAATCGCTTCAGGCGCGACACCCTGCGCCGACGGGTGGCTGATCGGAAGTTCCATACCCGTATCGTCCCACGTCTGGGTGTCTGCTCACCAGATGCCGGTGTTTCATCGGTCCAAATTCCGCTCTGCTCGAAGGATCCGCGGCAGAGGTGAAGAACGGCACCTCCTCCGGTTCGACCGACAAAGCCAAGCCACGTAGTGTGGCCAAGACTTCACTGGCGTCTAGGAGGCCCGCATGCTCACCCGAAAGACCGGCTATCTCACGGTTCGTGAGGACCATGATCCGGAAATTCAAACCGCCACCCGTGAGCTGCAGCGCGAGGGCTTTACGTTGCTTCCCCAAGTGTTCAGTCCATCAGACCTAAGCGCGCTTGCCAATGAGATTTCCGGAGTGTTCGACGAGCTCGAGCCCGATATTCGTGTCGCTCGAGCCGCCCAAAATCATTACGAACCGTTCCGTTACGAAATGCTCAATCGGAGTGCGCTCGCCCAACAAGCCATTGGCAACCCAGCGATCCTGTCGGTCGTCGAACCGTTATTGGGCGAAGACTGCCACGTCATTGCCAACACCGCATGGCGACAAAAGGCCGACGACAACACCCACGGTGGACGCTCATGGCACCTCGATTCGGGGCCTCACATCCCCCGCCCAGCTGGAGTTCCGTGGGACGAGCGGATTCCGTATCCGATCTTCGCGATTGCCTGCCACATCTTCTTGATGGACTGCCCACTCGAATCCGGACCAACCGGAGTGATCCCAAAGAGCCACACCTCGGGCCAGGCACCACCACGCGATCGCAGCACCGATGACACGCTCACGTGGAACGGAACCGGCCCAGTGCCAATCGTTGCCAAGGCGGGCGATGTTTCGTTGTTCGTGTCTGATGCCTGGCACCGTCGCCTTCCCAGCGGCGAGGGCGACCCGGGCAGATTCTTCCTCCAAGTCCACTACGGCCGCCGCGACCTTGCGCAGCGAATCCGAACCACCGACCGCGCGAACCATCTTTCCCCCGATGCCATGGCGCGTGCCGCCACCTCCAGGGAACGAACTTTGATCGGGCTGCACGCCGCAGGCTTTTACGACGGCTGATACCAACTTAGCGTGGTACCCGCTCATGCTACGTGTCCATATTGGGTGGGATTTCATACGCGCCAAAGGTTCACAATCTCACTCAAACTCGGCTGAACAAAGAACTGAGTCTCGAGAAGAGGTTACGGTCTTGGTATGGAAGTTCGACTCACCCGATCCGAAAAACTCAATGCTGCACCTTATGCAGACATGGCAATAGTTGGACATACGCCGCATGGCTTTACGCTGGAATTCGTCGCCATTGAGCCGCTCATGGCTGGCGAGGACGGAACCGTTCAAGGCACCGTCGTAGCCAGAGTGAAACTTCCACCTTCGGTGATCTTCCAAATCGCATCGGCCATTGCCGAGAACGTCGATCTCTACGAGAAGCAATTCGGACCGATCACGGCACGCCCACGCTCGGATTCATAACAATCCAGCCGATCCGCGATGCCGCACTCGAACATGGTGTTAGACGTCTCGTTCGGCGAGTTCGCGGAATTCGTCGGCCACACCGCTGCTTTGGGAACGCGACGCAGAAAGATAACTCACCGCACCCTTGCCGAACTTGGCGCGAACATCATCCATGGTGTCGTCGACAGCGCGACGGTTGTTTGCCCGTGCAGAACCAGCGCGAACAGCATCGGCATTTGCCTCGTGAGACGCGTCCGAGAACGGTAGTTCCATCTGAATCGCTGCGTCATCGACAAGCCCTGAGATTGAGACGGCAATCAACGAGACCATGGCTTCTTGGGGATGATCAGCCAGCGCCAACCGCACAAGACCTTCAGCTATTTCGATAATGGTGAGCGTGGCCGAAAGCGGTTCACTCACCGTTTGCGAACGTGTCACAGCACGAAGATCACTAAACCGCACGCGCACCGTAACCGTGCGCCCGGCTCGATTAGCCCCACGCAAACGACGAGCAACTCGATCGGCCAAATGCCCAAGGGTCGAGCGAAGAAACTCATCCGTTGGTCGTTGACGGCCACACGCGGATTGCGCACCTACGGAGCTTGCACGTCTCCTCGGCGCAACACGTCGCTCATCAACATTGCTGGCCCGAGCCACCAAAACTTCACTGGCCGCCGAGCCCAGCAGACTACGCAGGTGATCCGGTGAGGAGCGTGAAAGTTCACCAATCGTGGTTATCCCACGGGCATGGAGACGTTTCTCGGTGACGGGCCCAATTCCCCAAACCAGACCGATCGGAAGTGGTTCAAGGAATGCTTGCTCAGTACCGGCCTCAACCACCACAAGCCCGTTGGGTTTTGCCACCTGCGACGCCACCTTGGCCAGGTGTTTCGTGGTCGCCACCCCAATGGAGAGCGGCAGACCAATCTCTGTTCGGACACGCTCGCGGAGTCGTTTCGCTATCTCTGTCGGTTCTCCAAAGAGCTTGATGGCACCGGCGACATCCAGGAATGCTTCGTCAATCGAGATCCTTTCCACCAGGGGCGTGACGTCATAAAACGTGGCGATCACCCGATCACCGAACTCTTGATATTCGCGGAAATGTCCGTCGACGAATTGCAAGGTTGGGCATAATCGTTTCGCCAGCCTCCCCGACATGCCTCCTTTGACCCCAAAGACCCGTGCCTCATACGACGCAGCCAGTACCACGCCCCCACCCACCGCGATCGGACGGCCGCGCAGTTGCGGGTTCAGGAGCTGCTCTACCGAGGCGTAAAATGCATCAAGATCGGCATGAAGGATCGTCGCGGAGTTCCGCATACCATCATGTTATCAAACATACGTTCGACGTACAAGCGTTCGCCATTCGCGGCACCAGGTGCACGACTGAGCGGTGCCGTTACTGGCCGAACATCATGAGCCATTGCTCTTTCGTTTTTGGTCGGTAAACGAAGTTTGTTTGGCAGACGTGACCCATTGGTGAGTACGGATCCTCTGAGTACTTATGACCGGGATACACGATTGTGTCGGTCGGCAATTTGGAAAGCCGCGTCAATGATTCGTACATTTGCTCCGGTGACGAACCTGGGAAATCCGTCCGGCCACAACCGTCGAGAAACAACGTGTCACCCGAAACGAGACAGCCGTTCACAAGAAAGCATTGCGAACCTGGGGTGTGACCGGGAGTGTGCACAAAGGTGATGTCGAAGGCCCCGACCGACAGCACGTCACCTCCGGAATGCGTGGTGAGATCGCCATCGCCAAGACCGGTTACCTTCTTCACGAATTCGGCTTCGTCACGCTGCACATGCAACTTCAACGGCACGCGCTCCATCAAGCTGGCCACGCCTTCGAGTTTGTAGCCCATCATCGAGCCACCCAAATGATCAGCGTGATAGTGCGTACCCAAAGCACCAGTGATTGTCATACCATCAGCCTCAGCAATATCAACCAAATCATTGACCGCATACGCCGGATCGATCACCACGCATTCGCTGGTCACACGATCCCCAACGAGGTAGACGAAATTGACCATCTGGGTTGCCATGGGATCACCGACGGCGAAATCACGGCCCGAAAGCAGCTGACGGAAATAGAAACGGTCGGTCTCAACAGAAGCGCTCATTCCCCCATCGTAAGTTCTCGCGGCGAGAAGCACGAATATTCCCCAAATGCCGTCTCTAACGCACCCCGGTGCTGCGAACATGGTCACCATGAATACGGCGAATCGTGTGATCGGGCTCATCGGCGGTATGTCGTGGGTGTCGACGGCTCACTACTACGAAACGCTCAACACCGGGGTCGCCGCCCAACTCGGCGGGGATCATTGTGCCCGCCTTGTGCTGTGGCAAACCGATTTCGACACGGTCACCAACCTGCAACGAGCCGGGCGTTGGGACGAAGCCGGTGAGGTTTTGGCTGAAGGTGCTCGTGCGTTGGTAGCCGCCGGCGCGGAGCTCATTGCCATTTGCACCAACACCATGCACTCGGTTGCCCCGCAAGTTGCAGCGGCTGCGTCACCGGTTCCCTTGGTGCACATCGTCGAGGCGGTTCGCCATGAGTGCCTGAAAAGAGGTATTGCCAAGCTCGGGTTATTGGGCACCGCGTACACGATGGAATCACCCGATTTGTTTCCGTCGATCCTCACTCCCGCCGGAATCGAATTGCTCATTCCAAATACCGAAGACCGAGCCAAAATCCAACGTCATACCTTCGACGAATTGATCCTCAACCGCGTAACTCCAGAAGCAACATCGCGGTTCACGTCGGCATCGAATGACATGATCGCACGCGGCGCACAAGCCATCGTTCTCGCCTGCACCGAACACGCCATGGTGCTGAGCGACGGCGACCTCTCGGCACCCGTCCTCGATTCCACGGCAATCCACGTGCAAGCAATCCTCGCCGCCGCCCTTAGCTTAGTTGACGATACGAGGCGATGGTCAGTTGCACGATGGATCTAGCGGTAAAAGCTGGTGCCTTTTTTCTTCGAAAGAGTATTCACAGGGATCCTGATTGGTGCGAGACAGCACGACCGAATCTCCTGAGAGAGTTGGGGGCTTGGTCCAAAGAGCTTCACAGTTTCCTACCTTGCGAAATCGAGCGCCGAGTCTCGACGGCCATCGCAACTCGGAGGCGACACATCCGTTGTCGTTCGAAAAAAGAAACATGCCACTCCGATAACTCACCAGTTCGGTTTCGCTGGACAACCGCAGCCGTGCTACTTCTACCGATGCACGTGTGGGTTGCTAGAACCGGGCCGCCAGTTCGATGCGTTCGTGGTCGACGTCGGCCGACAACAATCATCTCTACGCATATGGCATGAGGTTGATGGCGATGCACGGATCTTCGAAAAGATCGTCCGCCTCGCCTCGCCGAGCGATATAACTTCCGTTTGGGTAGCCGGTCGTCAGGTGAACGCCCTCAGCTAATCGAGCCAGCAACGCCGCGATTGTTCATGCGAAGCACAACGCAGCCGAAACAAGAGAACGAAACGGAATCGATCGCTTGGACCGAAACGACTACTGTCCGCAGGGTGACCGATAACGAACTCCGAGCGACAATCGAGAACTCTCTTCGCAGTTACTGCAGAGGAGTTGATCGGCTAGACGGGCCTTTGATCGCTTCTGGCTTTCATCCCGGCGCACTTCTTGGCGATTACGGCGCGCAATCGACCACGATCGAAGCGTTCGTTGAGCGCGTTATTCCTTCCCTCCGTCGCCGCTTCGTCGTCACCCAACATCGGATAAGCAATATCTCTATCGAACGCCGCGACGGTGGTGCAGCACTGGTTGAGACCTACGTTCACGCCACGCATGTGGAAGCAACCGAAGATGGTCGGTGTCTTCAAACATTCGTCGGTCGCTACATCGATCGTTTTGAAGAGCGCGACGGGGATTGGAAGATTGCACACCGCTTGCTGCGTGTGGACTGGACGAACGTCGAGCAGATGGGCGACCCGATGAAGGGCAGCTTCGTCGCTAGCGGTCGAGACGGCACCCCCGATCCGATCTGGGATTGACCGTTGAGTCACTGTTCGGTGGGCGTTGATCCAGTCCTGATGCGTACCGGCCCGCTAGTGACTCACAGTACGAAACGAAAAGCGAAAGAGATCCGTTTCGAAGGACCCAGATAAGCGCGCACTTCATGGCTTAGCTGTTTTCGCAATCGACGTCGACCGAGAATCGCTCCCTTCGACCGGTTCCACGATGGGGCTGGTGGTCACCCCCACACGGAAGAGTGTGACAGCGTCGAGCCTTGGAGTAGCGACCGAGCAAGACAGTGCCCGAGCCGTGTTCCTTCCAACATTTCCGACCGACACGACCGCTCGGAACGATTCTCCAACGACGACAACATCGGGTGCTGTGATGCTAACGGTGATATCTGTGTCGCGATCGACGGGGCTTGTTTGACGGTCGCCGGGGTAGCGGTCAAGGTTGCAAAAGCTGTGGTCGTTGCGGCGAAGATTGCCGTGAGGGAACTAAATCTGATTCGGAGGGCAAAACAGCGGGACATCTACAACAACCAATTCACTCTGTCCTTGAACGAGATGTTTGCAGGATATTCCTGCAAACATCTCAGCTTCGCGACACGCTCACCAGCCCGGGTTCAACCACAGGGATTGGTAATCGATTCGGCCACGTGACTCGATGGCTTCTGCGGCGGCGAGGGCGCTGGCTTCGTTGAAGCGGGCTGCGACGAGTTGAACCGATACGGGCATCCCGTCGACAACGTGAACGGGCTGAGCGGCCGATGGTAAACCAAGGAAGTTGATCGACGTCAAGGGCTCTTGCGACACCACAATTTGCTCAAGGCTGGCGCGGTCTTCATCGGCACCGGCTCGCCACGTTAAACCCCGCGTGACCGGCATGACAAGCACGTCTGCATCTTCGGTGAGCATCCGCTGCCACTCGCGCAGAATCGAGGAGCGACGGGCAAAGCCGGCGAAATAAGCATCAATGCCGACACCACCGCTGTATTCCTGAAGCACTTCGAGCATCTGGTGCAAGGTTGGGCTGCCGAGTTCCACCATCCGCGCTCGTGTTGTGTGGTCAAAATCGGTGTTCAACATGCGCGCCCACAGCTGAGCTGACTCCACAAGAAATGGTGGCTCGATTTCCTGAACACTCCAACCGGCATCGGTGAGCCGAAGCACTGCTTCTCGAACGGTAGCGACAACCACTGGATCGGTCGAGATTCCCGCGGCCACGAACGCTCGACCCGTACGTGCACGTTGGAAGTTGAATGGCACCGGGACTTGCGACGGGTCACGCCACGACGGTTGCGCCATCACCTCAAGCATGATGCGAACATCGGCGACGCTTCGAGCCATTGGACCATGCACGGCCATGAGATCAAGCGCTGGTGATCGTTCACCGTCGCTGGTGGTGTTGTGCGATGCCACCCGGTTTTGCGTTGGGCGGATCGTGCTCACGGCACAGCACGCCGCTGGCCAACGCAACGAGCCTCCCGCATCACTGCCATGGGCCAGCGCGCCAATACCCGCAGCCAACGCGGCAGCAGCACCGCCACTCGAGCCGCCCGGTGTCAGCAAGGGGTTCCAAGGATTGATGGTCGGGCCAAACAATGGATTGTCGGTGTGCCAGCGCCACGAAAACTCCGGAGCATTCGTCCGGCCAATCACGATTGCACCGGCCGCCCGAAGATGAGCAACGGCCGGAGAATCAGCCGTCGCAAGCCTGGTGTTCATTGCCGCGACACCATTCGGGGTTGACTGCCCGGCCACGTCGGCACTGTCTTTGATGGTGAGCGCAACACCGGCCAGGGGGCCCAAATCGTGACCAGTTGCTCGGGCATGGTCGATAGCGGCGGCAGCGGCGAAGGCAGTATCATCGTTTCGTCGCGTGACCGCGTTCAGCGCACCGTTGACCGAGTCGAGTCTGGCGAGCTGCGACGTGATCACCTCAACGGCAGATACATCACCTCTACAGACCCTCGTTGCAGTATCGAGAGCACCCCACGTCCAAGGCTCATCCGCTGGCACACGACCGTTCATACGCCGACACTATGCGCTCGGTGGCCTTTCGGGACACTTGTGGGTCATGATGGCGGGATGGACGCAGAAGAGAACAGACTGCTAACGGAGTGCGGGCCGGGAACCGCGGGTGGAAAAGTCTTGCGCGCTTACTGGCAACCGGCTGCACTCACCGTAGAACTCGATGGGCCGCGCCCGGTCATTCCCGTAACGTTGCTTGGCGAGGAACTGGTGCTGTTCCGTGATTCGCCTGGCAACTTTGGACTGGTACAACGGTCGTGTCCGCATCGTGGTGTGGACCTTGCTTTTGGACGACTCGAAGATGGCGGTCTGCGTTGCCCGTTCCATGGTTGGTTGTTCGATGTCGAAGGCAATTGTCTTGAAACCCCAGCCGAACCGCCGGGAAGCACTTTCCACACACGGGTGCAAATCGGCTGTTACCCCGTCGTCGAACGTAACGGCATTGTGTGGGCCTGGATGGGAGGAGGCGATCCATCGCCGCTTCCAGGTTTTGATTGTCTCGTTGCACCCTCAACGCACGTGTTTGCGTTCAAGGGCATGTGGGAGTGCAACTGGTTTCAAGCCCACGAGGTTGGCATCGATCCCGCGCACGCCGCCTTCCTGCACCGCTTTGAGGAACTCGACGACGATGTGTACGGGCAGCAGTTCCGAGCCATGGTCGCCGACACCGGCGTGTCAGTAGTGAAACTCATGCGCGAGGTCCCCGCTGCGACGATTACCGCCGAGCCCACCGACTACGGATTTCGTCTCCGCGCGTTGCGTGATTTCCACGGACGCTTTACCCACGTTCGGGTTTCCAATTGCATGTTCCCCAACGCCATCGCCATTGCCATGAGCCCGACGATGACCATCATGCAGTGGCACGTGCCGATCGATGACAACCGGTGTTACTGGTATTCGATGTTCGTGAGTTACACCGACCCTGTGGATTCCGAAACACTACGTGCACAGAGGATCGACAAAGTCGAGTTGCCCTCGTACCGTTCCCTTACTGGACGGGCGACGCAGTGGGGCTTCGATCCCTCCGAACAGGCCACGGCCACCTTTACTGGCATGGGAACTGATATCAACGTCCACGATCAATGGGCAGTTGAATCGCCGGGGGTCATTGTCGACCGCACTCGTGAGCATCTTTCTCCCGCCGATGTTGGCATTCGAGCACAACGACGTTTGTTTCTCGATGCTGCACGCGCTCCATCCGTGGACACGCTGATCGGAACCTCGAACCCTTCGGCGTTAACCGGACCGGCCGCGGTTGACTCCGCTGCTACCGATGAGGATTATGACGGTGCGTGGCGACGGTTCGATGCACAACGACGCGCTGCCAGTGGTTGGGCTCCCGCCCTCAACAACTGAAACTCCAATACTATGCGAACAGATATCATGTCTTGCCAGATACCATGAGTACCGATCACAACAAGCTCGACGCGACAACTGTTGATGCGGCTATCCGGTCGGCTGGGCTTCACAGTTTGCGTGTGTCCTTTGTTGATCAACATGGGCTCCTCCACACCAAAACCGTGGAAGCGTCTCGTTGGTTGAGTATCCATCGCGACGGTATCGCCATGCCCGGGTCCCTACTGATTAAGGATACGGGCAATACCTACGCCGTCGGCCTGTGGACGGCTTCGGGCCTGGCCAGCCTCGATGCGATGATCGGCGCGCAAGACATGCTGCTCCGCCCAGACCCAACGACGTTTCGGATTCTGCCCTGGGTTGATGGCACAGGCTGGATACTTTGCGACCTGTTCCAAACCACCGGTGAACCAATCGAGCTGTCAACCCGGCGCCTTTGCCGACGGGCCGCGACTGCAGTTGAAGAAGCTGGGTTCCATTCACTGTTTGGCTTGGAGCTCGAATTTCATTTGTACGACGAAGCATCCGGCGTACCGATCCATCCCGGTTGGGACCTGCTCAGCGAGCCTCTTGCTGACCGGGTAGCCGATCAACTCGAACCGATTCGCAAAGGGCTTCTGGCCTTGGGTCTGGGCCCGAGATCCATTGAGATTGAACTTGGCCCCGGACAAATCGAAATGAACTTCACCCCGGCCGATGCCGTGCAAGCAGCCGACAACGCGGTGCTCATCCGATCAGCGATCGGCCAAATCGCCCGTCGCAATGGCATGCGGGCCAGCTTCATGTGCCGCCCAACGCCAGAGTCATTTACCAGCGGCTGGCACCTGCATCAGTCACTTGTTGACTCTGCGGGCAACAACGCGTTCATGGCCGACGACGGGCTGCTTTCCCCAGTCGGGCTCCAGTGGCTCGGGGGATTGCTGGAACACGGTGCAGCATCGTGCGTGCTGACCACGCCAACAGTGAACGGCTACAAACGCTACCGAGCCGGATCGGTAGTCCCTGATCGGATTGCGTGGAGCAAACAGCACCGCGGTGCCATGGTCCGGATGATCGGTGGCCCCAATGACCCAGCCACACATCTTGAAAATCGCGTCGGCGACCCGGCAGCTAATCCCTATCTGTACATAGCTTCTCAACTTGTTGCCGGTCTTGACGGATTGCAGCGTGAGATCGTGCCACCACTACAAATGACCGATGCCGATGCTGTCCCCGCTGATCAGCTGCCCCGCAGTCTTGGAGACGCCATTGCATCGTTCGCGCAATCTGCGCTCTACCGTTCAACGTGGGGCGATGAAGTTGTGGATTACCTCGTGGCGCTCAAACGAAGTGAGTGGGGTCGCTTCCTGGCAACCGTCACCGATTGGGAACAAAAGGAATACGCCCTCTTGTAAATTCGGCTTTGAGGCCGGTTCTAACCGTCGGTCTCACTTCGGTTGATACGACGACCTACGAAACCGATTCGGCGAGGCGGAAGCCCATGGCGAAGTGTTGCGAGGGATACCAGCCGTGTCGGCGTTGACAACGGGCCAAGTCACCGTGTCGGGCGTAGCTGCCACCTCGGGCCACTCGGTAGTTCTCGCCGTGAAGTTGCACCAGATCGTCGTGGACCGCTTCGGCCCCTGGATACGGACGGTAGGGATCCGAAACGTATTCCTCCACGTTGCCTGCCATGTCGGCCACGCCGAAGGGTGAATCACCTTCGCCGTAGATACCAACGGGTGTTGTGGTGAGTGGTCCGCATTCGGCGGTGTTGGCTCGACTGGGGTCCCATGAATCGCCCCAGGGGAATTGCCGACCGTCGCCCCCGGTGGCCGCGTATTCCCATTCGGCTTCAGTGGGTAGGCGGAAGGAACGGCCGGTTTTTACCGATAACCAGCGCGCATAGGAATCTGCAGCGTAGGGGGAAAGTGCGTATACGGGTTGGTTCGATGCAGCAATCGGATACACGCCATGAGCCCAACAGGTCGGTCGCTCTGCAGTTGGATCATTGAGTATGTAACGGAGATACTCGGCGTTGGTTACCGGGTAGCGGGCGATCCTAAACGTGTGCACACTTACGGTATGTTGAGGGACTTCCTTCATGATCCAGGGCTTCTGCACGCCCAGCTCGGCCCACTCTGCCGTGACCACGTCGGCCATGGTTTCACTGATTCCGATAGGCACTTCTGCTGACGGGATCTCGATCATTTTGGGTGCTTCGGGATCGATCCGTGGATCACCAAGAAGTGCGAGCACGAGGCCTGCGCCATGTCGTTCAGCCAACGTCGCTTCCGGGCTTTCGACCAGATGGACCAGTTCGCTGACCGGATGACGAACAACCGTGCGCAACATGGCTTGCAGAGACTCCAGGTGCCTTCCAGATAGAGCCAGGTCCGCTTCGGGCTCTGGCGGGGCAATCGTCGGCGGTGGAACAAACGGGGCGGTCACCCAAACGATCTTACCGAGAGGCGCATGTTGATCGGTATTGCCAAGTCCTCATTGCCACTTCATCGCCGGTCGAAGGACCTCGCAGGGGTGGCAAGCTCTATCCATGAAACCGCGCAACATGGAGCCAGAAGACGGGCTTAGGGATGCAGAGATTTTCGAGCTGCCACCGGAGACATCGACTGGCCTAACATTTCATCTTCCGATGGAGCTCGTCGCCCTTCGCAATGCCGGTGCCCCTAGCGAAACAATCGAACAGCGTAAGCAAGAGCGGCTTCATGATGCACAGGCCGAGGGGCTTACCGATCCGCCGCTTTACCGATGGGCGATTCGTCGCTACACCGACACCGCGAGGCGGCTTCTTTTGGGTGACGACTCTTCGGCCGCACGCAACATCCAACCACTGGCAGAAGGCTTGGCGGGCGCGGCATTTCATGGACTGATTCGCCTCGGTTACGGTGCCTGGCAACGCGACGAAGCAGAAATCGCCCGAGGTCTGGCCTATCTACGCACACGACGCCAAGTTCTCGCGTCCCGTTCAAACTCACTGTCAAGCTTGGGTCATACTGATGAAACTGGACTCCTCATCAGATCCGACCTTCCCGAACCAGGCGAACGCGATGGTGTGACGGTATTCGATCTCCTCAACCTCGCAGCGGGAACCGGTTTGTGTGGGTCTCCCGATGCCCATTTCGCCGACACCCCACGAGCGCTTGCACTGGCAGCTATCGCGTTGGTGAGAAGGAATCCATCGTCGTTTGTGGCGGTGCACGCGGCGACGGGTTTTCACGCGCTCTGTGAAGTGGAGCTGTTGTTATCGGGCGTTGCCCCCTCACGACACGAGACGCCGAGAGCGAACACGAACCCTTGGTGGAGCGCTTATGCCATTGCCTTGCAAGCGTGCACCTTGTTAGTCGAATCGGCGGCACCGGATGCCCTCCCCGGTTACGACGAGGGATACGGCGTGGTTACCGATATCGAGTCACTCGTCACGGCCTCGATCCAGTCGGATGACACCCATGATGTGAAGTTGGCCGTAGCCCTGCGTCGACTCGTTCATTTCGGCCTGCTCACCGACACCGAAGCAACTGAAGCAGGGATCGCTCGTCTAACCGCAGAGCAACTCACGTAACCGTTGTAAAGTTTTCGACAGCGCATGAACTCACCTCTCAACCAAATCGATCAGTGGCCCGTCCCACATGCAGCAGCCGCGGTAATCGGCCCCGCTGGCATCGTCGCCCAACACGGAAACCCTCAACACGAATTCCGCTTGGCTTCCATCAGCAAAGTCATGATGGGCTACGCCACGCTCATTGCCGTCGAGGAAGGCAGCATAAAACTCGACGACGTTGTTG
>JAYSVF010000295.1:0-7122 GCA_043718695.1 Acidimicrobiia bacterium
GTGCGGAAGTTGACAACTCGGAAGGTTTTGGGAATTCAGCAGACATTTGGGCGCACCGTTGACACTCAGAAGCAAAACGTGGCCCTGCGAAGAAAACCCCCGCAAAACCGCGTCTCAGAGCCTGCCACGTGCCAATGACCAACCGCTACGCAGAATGCGTCTCTTCTCAGCCAGACCCAAGAGCCAAATCCTTAGGGCCCCAATCGCCGCACCGACCAAAACATCCAAACCTTCCGATTACAAGAAGAGCCGGCGCACAACCTATTTCGAAAGATGAACGACTGGTCTCGTTCCAGAAGACAACAGCGTTGAGTTTGGCGCCATAAGCGACAAGTTGAAAATCCATCCGTTGAACGACTGGATCTGTGGTCCGAGTTCATGGAGATCATAAATGAATGATCCTTTGAAGTCCTTGACTACCGCACGACCATTACCGTGCGGGAGCTGGCCACAGTCCTCCACCCCCGTGCCGGAGATCGCGCATACCGTAGGAACTGATCCGTAGCGCGGGTCAGACACCAAATCAGACGTAAAGATCGGTATCGGTGGAACAGAAAGAACTGGCAGCACAAGGGGCCGACAGGTTGTTGGCGTGAACGTGGGGGTGTGGGCGGAAAGAAAACAGTCAAGACGTACATCCCCGTTGTTGTAGAGCGCACTCGTTAGGGCGGGGTTCGTTCCAACCGAAATTTCCGGGTAAAAGTATGCCTTTGCCGCAGGAGTCATCCACATGTAGATGTGATGCCCGTTGATAACGGTCCCACTCACGGTGATCGTGGGAGGAGATGCCACGCAACCCCCGCTTGGGACAAGCTGCATCATATTGTCCGGTGTTCGAGTTGGCCTCTCCAATCGACCACAATAAGGAACATTCACGCCGTCATCTGTGGTGCTGATGGTGCCGCCATCAACCAAGCCATCGGTCGCCCAATTCGGATTATTACCATGCATGAACCACAAATGATTGGCGTTCAAAGACGAATCGGTCGAGTTTGTCTTCGTGCAGGGGGCTGGAGCCGGGTCGGGACCGCCGTCACAGACCTTGGGTAGCACGGCATCAGTAACCAACGAGTGGTCAATCCCCAGCGCATAGTTCATTCGAACCGTGTTCTGTTCACTCGTGGTCATGTGGATGTTTAATCGAGGCGAATTGATACTGCCGAAGTTTCCAGTCTGGGTAGTTGGACAGGGCCCACCTCCGGCCGCCTCCATACACGTCAACCCAGTCCCCGAAGCCACAGTGATAGCCGTCGGGAAAAGTCGTTCGTTTCCGCCGACGAGCACTTCGGCTTCAGCGCTCGCACGAATCTTTAAGTTTTCTACGCCAAGGGTTCTGCCAAACGACGTCTTCATTTTGGTATTTGGTAGCCGCACGCGAAGCTTCGAGGGGTTGGTTGCCGAATTGGTGGTGATGCAACCGTTCGTGGTGTCGGTGTCAATCCGGTGGGCGAGAGCCCCATCATCCGCACACCCAGCCCACGCTGAAGCGGGAAGTTTGAAGTTGTCCAGGGCATAGGCCTTCACAGTGGCCAACACTTTGACGGTATCGGGAAGGTCTTGTGCGGCGGCGAGAACAGCGGCATCAACGGTGTTTTGCGCTTGTGTGCGGATCATCCGAGCGTTAGCGAGATCAACGGCCAGCGCACTCACGCCAAGGAGAAGCGTGGTCAACAGAACCACCACAACCGCATACATGCCGGATTCTGGCGCACCGCCATTGACCGATCGCTCCCATCTGACCTGATCAGCGGCCACGAGCGTTCGACCCTCACACCAACGGAAAAGCCTCACGGGCACCAGGTCCAGTTCTGCCCAGCGAAAGCCGTTTCGGTAAACGCGTCGAGATCCGTCTCCACCCGTTCAATGCGCATTTGCGTTTGCACCTTTGTCACCGTTTTGGTCAGCAGTGACTTGTAGAAACCCGTTGCACTCGCCACCTGGTACTGAGCACAGACCACTGCCTTCTTCCCCGAAACGTGGCCATTGGGGTAGCTGAGTTTGAGGCGAACACTTGAGCCTGGGACCGCCTTTCGGATGCCACACAACAACTTCTTGGTCTTGTCCTTTGGTATCGGGCTTGCGGGAGCAATCAGTGTGCAGACAGCGTCACCTGGATCACCTACGGCAACGTCACGAACTCCCTCGCGAACCGCTTGTCGGACGCTGGAAATGTTGTTCAGGTTGAGCCCAAAGTCAATGAAACCCATCAGAAGACCGATGAATAGCGGAAGCACCATGGCGAATTCCACGATCGAAGCACCCCGTTCGTTCTCAAAGGAGCGACTGGGTTGCGAACGCGTTTTTTGTGTTCTGTGTCGTGAAAGACCCGCCTGATTGGCAGCCAAACCAAATCCCAAGGCGCGACTGTTAGGTCTCGGCGTCGGGGCGGATAGATACATGCAAGTACTTATCGGCAACTTCAGACAGAACTGAACTAAGCAATTTTTCGCCCTGTCATCCCGCTGCCTAAAATGGAACGCTCCGCTAGGTTTTTCCCCATGACGAGCACCACCGACCTTACGGACTCTTCCGGGTTCACCCAAGCTCAGGCTCGCCGAACCGAAGTGACCTTAGCTAGCTACGCTGGCAACGAGACCCCCGCCCGGAACGGCCTAACCGATCATGACCCAACGGTTCGAGCCGCAGCCCTCAGCGCCCTTGATCGGCTGCGCACCCTCACTTCAGACGACGTTTCACACGCACTTAATGATGTTGACCTGCGGGTTCGTCGACGGGCGTGCGAACTCGCTGCGCTCATGCCGGTCACAGGCGGCGTTTCGCTCGAGATAGATCGTGTCCTTTTGGGCTATGTGCAAACCGGTGACGAAACCATGGCCGAGCTGAGCGCCTGGTCATTAGGCGAACGACATCAACAACAAAATCTCGGCCGGGCGGAGGACACAAACCCTGCCGAAGCGAGCGAAATCCACCAACAGCCCAAAACGGAAACCGACGAAAAAGCCTCAGTCCTAGAGCCAGCGGCGAGCGTCATCGCGTCTCATATTGGGGAAATAGTCCATATACTTGGGGAAATTGTCCTTCATCACCCCGATGCACTTGTCCGTGAAGCGGCAGTCGCTGCCTTGGGTTGCATTGGTACCCCCGAAGCAAAAGAACCAATTTTTCATGCCCTAGGCGACAAAGCGACCGTCCGACGCAGAGCGGTCATTGCGCTGGCCGCCTTTGAGGGTGACGATGTGGAAGCCGCACTAGCCCAAGCCACTGGTGACCGAGATTGGCAAGTACGCCAGGCCGCTGAAGACCTTTTGGCGTAACCCGATCCACAAACGCTCAAACCTGAGCAAATGCTCGTGCAAAACTCCTAGGAACCTAGGGCGGAACCGAACCGACCCCTAGACTGGACATATGGCACAGTCAGGCGAGACGAGAACGGTTTCATCGCCGAATTTAGCGTCATTGGTGCCACCTGCAGCCGTCAAAGATTGGTGCGCCCTTACGGAGGACCCCTTACCCATAGGGGCCATTTACGAGTGGTGCGTGGAACCTGATTGCGGTGCAGTTGTGGTGTTCTCCGGCGTAGTGCGCGATCACGCTGAGCATCGAACCGGTGTGACGTTGATTGAGTACGAGGCTTACGAATCTCAGGTTGTGCCTCGCCTGGAAGTGATTGTTGCTGAGCTTCGCCGTCAATGGCCCGATGCTGGCAAGGTAGCGATTCTTCACCGGGTTGGCGGTTTGGCCCTCGGTGAATCCTCCGTCGTTGTTGGCGTTTCAACCCCGCATCGTGCCTCGGCGTTTGAGGCGTGCAAGTTTGGGATCGATTCGCTCAAAGCCACCGTGCCGATATGGAAACGGGAATTCTGGGACGGTGGCTCCGATTGGGGTCTCGCTGCCTCCGACATCAGCGACGTAACTCCACCCACCAAACCAGTCTCCACAGCAACAAATCCCCCCACAGCAAAAGCCTCCGAAAAGAACAGCTCAGGAAACCTTTCATGAAAATCCTTCTCGTGATGGGCCTCTTGGTGATCCTCGGCGCGCTTATGGTCGGGTTACGTATGTACCGAGATCGCAATGCCACGTCGATGGAAGAGACCATGCGTCAATTTCAGCGAGGTCTCGAAGCGCTGGATCCATCGAACGATCCCCTAGCCCGTCCTGATACCCGCCATACGCCGCGGCGTTCGACACCTGGCACCACCGGCCAACATGATCCCGGCAGCAATGGAAATCGTCAACCGAACCCCGCTTCAGGCCATGACAATGGCCAAGCTCAGGAGAGGTAGCGCACTCTGGCACGCGACCTTGCAATCGATCTAGGTACCGCAAACACCTTGGTGTACGCCAAAGGTGAAGGCATCGTTCTGAACGAGCCCAGCGTTATCGCCTTGAACAGCCAAACCCAAGAAGTGCTTGCCATTGGCCGTGATGCTTGGCAGATGATTGGCCGCACCCCTGGTTACATCGTGGCGGTACGCCCGCTTCGCCAAGGGGCCATCACCGATTACGACGTTACCCAGCGCATGATCCGCCAAATCCTGCAAAAAGTGGGAGTGAGCAAGTTCAATCGGCCCAAGGTTTTGATCTGCGTACCGTCGGCCATTACTGAGGTAGAAAAACGTGCCGTTACTGAAGCTGCCCGACGCGCCGGCGCGGCCCAAGCCCAGCTGATCGATCAACCAATGGCTGCGGCGATCGGGGCAGGGCTCCCGGTACATGAGCCCATTGGTTCTATGGTTGTCGATATTGGCGGTGGCACCAGCGAGACCGCGTTAATTTCACTCGGGGGCACCGTGGCCCTCCAAGCAATTCGTGTTGGCGGGTTCGATTTTGATGCGGCCATCCAGACCTACATCAGACGCGTACATGGCATTGCCGTAGGTGAACGTACGGCCGAAGAAATCAAGATCGCCGTTGGTTCCGCAGCCCCTACCGCTGATGAAGTGCAAGCCGAAGTGCGCGGACGAGAAATCATGACGGGGCTCCCTAAAACGATCGTGCTTCACCCGGGCGAAGTTCGCCAAGCCATCGATGAGCTCACTTCCGCGATCTGCAAATCCGTGGTGGCGTGTCTTGGTCAAGCACCAGCCGAACTAGCCCAAGACGTGATTCGCACCGGCATCCATTTGGTCGGCGGTGGCTCCCTTCTGCGGGGCCTCGATCAACGCCTTGCCCGCGTTACCGGAGTACCCGTCAACATCGTTGACGCACCCCTCGAAGCCGTCGTACTGGGTGCCGGACGTTGCATCGAAAACTACGACGTCCTCAAATCCCTCTTCATGCACACCGACCGGTAGAACTGGTTAATAGCTCGTCGACTGAACGAGACAGGACCTGCTCTCCACGACAAAACCGCTCGTTGAGTCCGGTCAATTAGCCGGTTCGTACTGGGTCAATTGACCGCACTCCGAAGGAGTGACCAACCTCGCACATCCAATCCTTAGGTCGCGACCTCAGCATTACTTTTTGCGGGAACGCAGGCCGAGCCAGCTCAGCGCTGAAGTAGCGAGTAGACCCAAAATGCCCACGCCGGCCAGGGTTACTTCTTGGCGGTGTTTGGCAAAGTACAACGCAGCTTCAGAGGGTTTTTTGTTGGCGACGAACGCTTCGGCGCTAGTGCTTAGGGAAACCCATCCAGTGGAACGCAAACGATCCGTCGCCACGACCCACGGGAACTTTGAATACGGCAACGCCCCCGCAGGCCGGCGAACACCGGGGCGAAGATCGGCCAGTTTTTGCACCGAGGAGGCTAACCATTCCGGCAGAGGCAAACGAGCACCAAGACCCATGAGTGCATGTGCGTCTTCGGATTGCAACCAATCATCGGCGGCCACATTGAACGCGCCGTCCAAACCCATCGTGGCGGCATGCAAAACTGCCGTTGCCACATCTTCTACGTGTACATACTGAACTGCTGGGAGCGCGTGACCAAGACGATCAGCAACACCCGGGCGCACCGCATCAGCCAACCACGAACGCGATTCTGGATGACCAAGCGTGACCGCGGGACGCAACACTGCAACTTTGATTCCGGGATGATCGTGGCGCCAGTGCTCCACCAACAACTCCACCTCGGCCTTGGCTGCTGCGTAATGAAAGCCCGGGTTGGGTTTGAGCGGCGCGTCCTCCGTCAACGGAACTGGGTTATCGGCGTAGGCGCCGTAGACCGTCGCACTGGACATCACCACCAACTGACCAACTCGAGCGGCAGCCGCGGCATGCAAAACCCGTTCGGTCGTTGACCTGGTAAGGCTGGCATCACCGGCTCGGGTGGGGTCATCCGCCGCCAAATGCACCACCGCGTTGGCCCCCGCAAACAATTTGGCGCAGTCCGCCGAGCGGAGATCGACCCGGTGGACCGTGAAGTGTCGGGGCTTGGCTACCCCGGCAGGAAACCACGCCGTATCGAGGCCGACGACCTTCCAATCACCGCTTTGGGCAATTGCCGCAACCAATCGACGGCCTAACGCGCCAGAAATTCCAGTAATTACTACGGTCGGCAGAGCCTCGTCATCGTGGTGGCTAATACCGTTTTGGGTGCTCTGAGCTGGATTCATGATTCCACCGGCTCAGGGTTCCCTGAGAAAGTTGGGGGTTTGGACACGAATTCGTGAAACGTAGGCGAACGCACCGACCTACATTGACATCAATGGACGACGAGTTGCCGCCAGATCCCTTCCCCGGGGATCCTTTTGCTGAAGATGCTGCCAAACGCGCCAAAAAGGGCGACCCTACTGCCACCGGATCCCAAGGACCCGAAGAGCCTCGAGGTTTTGGTGGTCCCAATGGGATTGATGGACTCGGCGCGATGTTTGGCCCTGGTGGTCCCCTTGGTGGTGGCGGGGGTCTTGCCGGGTTTGGCGGTCTGGGGGCGCTCGGTGGTTTAGCCGGAAGTAACCAGGGCTTGCAGTGGGACAGCGCTCGACAAGCAGCTATTTGGACGGCTGCTGGTGGTGCCGTGGAGCCCAATCTTGACCCTTTGGAACGTATCGCATTCCAAGATCTGCTTACCAAGGTGCGGCGCGAAACCATTGCTACTCTCGGGCTCCCTGAATCCGCGGTGCCAAACACGATCAACGCCCAGACCCGAGCCGGGTTTGCTGCAGAGTACCTAGCGCAGCTTCGCAACGTGTTGGATGCCGTCGTCACGGGAATTGCTAC
>JAYSVF010000296.1:0-3030 GCA_043718695.1 Acidimicrobiia bacterium
ACACGATCGATGGCCTCAAAAAGCTTGGGCCCAATCCAGGAACCAATGGCGGTCGTAACTACCAGGAACGCGATGGCAAGGGCAATAACTCCAGCAACACTGCTCGCCGTTACGGCCTCGGAGCCTGTGGCAATGCGAACCACGATGGTGAGAATCACTAGACCAATCACATCGTCGGCCACAGCAGCGCCAAGCACGGTGCGGGCCTCAACCGTGGCTAGAGCACGAAGATCACCAAACACCCGAGCGGTAATACCAACCGATGTTGCTGCCAACGCTGCGCTTACGAAAAGCGATTGGTTGCTGTTCAAACCAAACAATTGCGCAACACCATACCCAGCAGCAAACGGGACGACTACACCGATGACGGCAACCGACATTGCGGAGCGGCCAACAGCACGCAGCTCCCGCAAGTCCATATGCATGCCTACTTCGAACAACAACAAGATGACGCCGATTTCACCAAGCGTCTGCAACACGGATACGCCACCTCCGCTGTGATCGGCTTTATGCACCAAGGCCAAGACCGAAGGGCCAATGAGAATTCCGGCCACGATTTCACCAACCACCGTTGGGATATTGATCCGCTCAGCCAGTTCTGCAGCCACCTTCGCAGCGACAAGAACAATCAAAATGTCAAGAAAGACGCGTCCCATCGTTATGAACTCATCGCTACAGAGGCAAGAGCGGAACTGGCAAGAAGTTCAGCTTGGCAAGCGGCGCTCAACTCGTACCCACGCGGCACCATCCAGCCCCGTCCCGAACGTTAATCAGTGTGTCATCGAGGGCGCGGCGGACATTCACCAGGTGCACATCCACCCGACGAGCTTGCTGGCGGAGCCCTACCGCACGCGCCAATTCGGTGCGGGTAACTACCCGGCCCTGATTCGCGAGCAATGTCTGCAGCAGCACCACTTCACGCGGATGAAGCGCATCGGCCGAAACCCCATTCAAGGAGAGCGTTTCGGGCACGGGAAGAGGAACGATGGTGGTAGCCATAGCGAGCAACCGTAGAAGGCCCCCGTTTCTGCACCGTTCCCGTTATGTTTCCGGCTCTTTACAAAGCCTGCACAGCTATCAGTTGCGCAAACGTTGCAAAACATAGACGGACAGAAAGCCAAACAAGACGCTCTTCAGGTATTCGTGACGTGCCAACGCCATCATGGATACAAGCACGTGGATAGGTAGGGCGATGCGAAACACGGTGCGAACCCAGCCGAGCTCCGTCGCCGAACCTTCGGCCAGTTTGACGAAAACCCTCCCCGCCCTGCTCGGCACGTGAGCTAGCCAACCCGCAGAATCAAGGCATCGCCCTGGCCGCCACCGCCGCACAGGGAGGCTGCACCGAGCCCGCCGCCACGCCGACGAAGTTCATGCATCAGGGTGAGAGCCAAACGGTTGCCCGATGCTCCGATGGGATGGCCGAGAGCAATGGCGCCACCATTGACATTGACGATGTCCTCACTCACACCCAGATCGGCCATGGAAGCCAGTGCTACAGCAGCGAAGGCCTCGTTCATTTCGATCACATTGAGATCAGACACATTGAGCTTCGCCTTGGCGAGGGCGGCACGAATGGCGTTTGAGGGCTGGTGCAGGAGCGAAGTGTCCGGGCCAGCAACCATGCCGTAGGAGACAACTTCAGCAAGTGGCGTCAGCCCTAGGGAAGCGGCTTTGGCGGCCGACATCACCACAACAGCAGAACCACCGTCGGAAATTTGGGAAGCGTTCCCTGCCGTGATCGATCCGCCGGCTTCAAAACTGGCCTTCAGCGCGCCGAGTGATTCGACGGTCGTTTCTGGGCGGACGCCTTCGTCGGTCTCAACCATAAGTGGATCACCTTTTCGTTGCGGCACGGCGACCGGGATGATTTCATCGGCGAATCGACCGTCTTTGATGGCGGCCGCGGCACGTTCGTGCGATTGTGCGGAATACTCGTCCTGCGGGCCACGGGCCATTCCAGCGGTACGAGCATGACGCTCGGTGCTGAGACCCATGCCGATGTTTTCTAGCCCGCAGGTAAGACCATCGTGCATGAGCGAATCAATCACGGTCTTGTTACCCAACCGCATCCCACCGCGGGCGTCGGGCATTACGTAGGGCGCATTCGTCATGGATTCCATACCGCCGGCGATCACGATTTCGGCGTCGCCCATGGCAATCATCTGATCGGCGGCAATGATCGAGTTCAGGCCCGAGAGGCACACCTTGTTGATCACTGTTGCCGGAACGCTCAAGGGGATTCCACCCTTGACTGCAGCTTGGCGAGCAGGAAGCTGACCGGCACCGGCGAGAAGCACCTGGCCCATGATGACGTGATCCACCATGTCACCGGTGATCCCAGCGCGAGCCAATGCTGCGGCGATGGCAAAACCACCCAAATCAGCAGCACTGAAACTGGCGAGGGCACCCTGGAACTTGCCAATGGGGGTACGGGCTCCGGCGACGATTACTGAACCTGGCATGACGACTCCTCTTTGGTGGGTCCCTCTATCGTGCCACCTTGACTGGCTGAATAGAAATCCTGCATATGCAGTGTGTATCGTGCATACATGCAATCAGTACTTGACGCCCTTGCCGCTGGAGCCTCCTCCGCGGAATTCGCCAACTTGGCCCTCCCCGAGAGCTACCGGGCCCTCGTCGTCCGTCGGGAAGACCAAAACATGTTCGAAGGGGTGGCCTCAGCCGACAAGGACCCCCGCAAAAGTCTCCACGTACAAGACGTGCCGCTGCCCGAGATCGCGCCCGACGAGTGCTACGTGGCCATCATGGCTTCCTCGATCAACTTCAATACGGTCTGGAGTTCGATCTTTGAACCCGTTTCGACCTTCGGGTTCCTGGATCGTTTAGCCCGCGAAAGCGACTGGGCCAAGCGCCATTCCTTGCCCTATCACGTGCTGGGATCCGATGGCTCGGGCGTGGTTCTGCGTGTTGGATCGGCCGTGCGCAACTGGAAACCGGGCGACAAGGTCACCATTCATTGCAATCACGTCGACGATCAAGACGCCTCCTCGCACGACGATTCCATGC
>JAYSVF010000297.1:0-17671 GCA_043718695.1 Acidimicrobiia bacterium
ATGACCAGTGTTTCTTTCGCCCCAAACGTTTCCTCTGGAAAGCGCCCTTCGACACTACCGAGGGTTGCCGTCTTAGCCCTCGTTGGATTGGTCGCAATGTTTGGATCAATCGTCGCCAACCTGGTTGCGCCCATACAAGCAGCGGCAACCACGGCTTCCACGGCGACCGCTTCCACGAAGACCGCTTCCACGAAGACTGACCTAGCCGCTGATACACAAGTCGCAGCGGTTACTCCGATTAGCGAGCAGAACTTCGTTGACGTTATCGACGTTGACGGGTTCCTAGATCCGGTAACTCGCGATTTCATTCTCGATTCGATCGATGAAGCCGTGGCCAACAAATCTCAAGCGCTCATAATCAAGCTCGATTCACCCGGTTCGTTGCTGTCCCAAGCCGATCTTGACGCGTTAGAACTCGCCGTAGCCAACGATCATCGCATTCCGATTGCCGTGTGGGTTGGTGACTATCAGGCTCGAGCAAAACGTGGTGCCGCCCGCCTAGTCGCCGCCGCCGATGTGGTTGGGGTTGCTGGTGCCGGATCGATTGGCAACGCGACCCGAAGCCCCGAGGGTCTCAAAAGTGCTCGTGGTGACGCGCTGGTGGGAAAGTCCTATTCGGCCGAGGCTGCAGTAAAAGCCAAGCTGGTCGACATCACCGCCCCGGTTCTTGTGGAGTTTGTTGGGCAACTTGATGGCAAAACCATCGACGGCCACAAATTGGTCACCGTCTATCAGGAAAGGGACGAAAAAGGCCAGGTCATCAAGGACTCGAAAGGTCGTGCGATTAACAAGCCCTATGGCGTTCGTTTCGCCAAACTCGGCCTGCTTGCTCGATTGCTGCACATGGCCACCAATCCTTCTATCGCCTACCTGTTCTTGTTGATTGGCCTGTCGCTGTTCGTGTTCGAGTTTTTCACCGGTGGCATTGGTGTGGCTGCGGCGGTTGGTTTGATGGCCTTTGTGTTGGCTGCCTCTGGCCTGGGGAACCTGCCCACCCGCCCGATTGGTATTGCCCTGTTGGTATTAGCCATGATTGGATTTTCGATCGATATCCAATCGGGCACCCCACGTTTCTGGACCGCGGTTGGCGTGATTTCGCTTGTGGTTGGTTCGCTGACGTTGTTCACCAGCGGCGTGCAGGTGCCCCTTGCCTGGGTGGGTGTGATGGTGGTGATGGTCGTGCTGTTCATGGTGAATGGCATGCCAACAATGGTTCGTACACGCTTCGCTACGCCCACGATTGGTCGTGATGCGATGATCGGCGAAATCGGCACAGCCCGCGAAGCCGTAAACCCTGATGGTGTGGTCATGGTGCGTGGAGCTCCATGGCGTGCCCGCACGAACCGAGCCACCCCAATCGCTGCTGGCGATCAAATTCGAGTGGCTTCCATTGATGGCTTGCTGCTTGAAGTGGAACCACTCGAGGGTGCCGCGAAGGAACACCGCGGCTAAAGCTCGGCGAACTTGGGCGCAGATTTCCTGTGCTTGTCTCGTGTTTCTCCTGTATCGAGGCGAAGTTGCACCCATTGCACCCCTTTTGGTTTGTGGCGCCTGTCACATGTGACTAAGGTATCGGGGAACCTTCGGGGGGAGGACAATATGGGATCACTTGTACAGGAAAGCTGGCAACAACGAGCCGCTTGTCGCGGACCGCAAAAGTCAGTGTTTTTTCCACCGTCGCACTTTGAACGAAAGGATCAGAAGGAGCATCGAGAAGCCAACGCCAAACGTATTTGCGCAGACTGCGCGGTACGTGGCGAGTGTCTTGATTTCGCACTCAGGATCCATGAAACCCATGGCATCTGGGGTGGTTTGAACGAAATCGAACGCCGGCCACTTTTGATCAAACAAGCTGGCTAATCCGTAACAAGCGGGGTTCCAGTCTCGGTAGCGTCGATCACTTCGTGGTCGGCGAGCGAACCCTTCCACAGTTTCCATGGCTTCTTCAAAATCTTCCACACCCGTTGCGGCTTCGCGTCGCGTGACGTCAACTGCTGAATCGGCTTCGGCGTTTGCACCACCCAACTCGTTTCGGTCGCTCAAGTCGGTTGTGGTGCCCGTCGACAACTCTTATGTGACGCATGGCAAGGCATCTCGCGACAACTCTGTTGCTATTCGACAGATTTTTGTCGACGGATCGCCCGTTAGTTATTCAACTGGTGGCCAGGGGCCGACCGTGTTGCTGCTGCACGGGTGGGGACTTGGCCATCATGCGTACAGGCCGGCGCTTGAGCATTTAGTTGCCGCTGGATACCACGTGGTTGCTCCAGCGCTGCCCGGATTCGGAGGCACCTCCGACCTTGGCGAGGATCGATCGTTTGTCGGATACTCCGCGTGGGTCAGACGTTTTGCGCTCATGTTGGGATTGCGCAATGCCATCGTGGTGGGACATTCCTTCGGTGGTGGGGTTGCTATTCGCCTTGGTGTCGACGATCCCCAGCTGGTGGCGCGGTTGGTGCTCTGCAACTCCGTCGGTGCCCCGTGGAGACGAGCTTCAGGGCCAAACGGTACCCAGGTGCACGCTATGTCGAAGCGGCCGATTTGGAGCTGGGGCATCAACATTCCAAGTGACATGATCGCCCTGCTGTCTAAGGCTACCGAGGCCATGCCAAGCATTTTGGAAGACCTTGTACCCAACGTTGTACGCCATCCGCTCACGATTACCCGTGTCGGCCACCTGGCTCGAAATGCTGATTTGGGTTCCGAGCTCAACGAACTGCGGCGTGTTGGCTTTCCCATCACGGTGGTTCATTCCGAACGAGACGGTGTCATTCCAAGGACCAGTTTCGAGTGCCTAAGCGAAGCCGCAGGCGTCACCGGTCACCTTCTCCCCGGCAACCACTCATGGCCCCTCACTGACCCCGCCGCCCTGGTGTCCATGGTCAAGGTCATCCCCAGCCGAATCCGAGCCGCCGCGTAGTTGGGCGCTGCCGGGGCTCGTTTACTGCACGCCGGGGCGAACTCGAGCGCGCCCTTCAAACGTCCAACCGAAAGGCTTAGGTTCCTTTGGATGTTGATAGACGTTCATGGTCTCGATCTCGAAACCAGCCTCGACGAGCATCGCAGGAATATCCCGAGTCAGATGGCACCCACCGAAGAGCGGCTTCGTAAAAGGCTCGATTCGGTGTTGTCTACTGGCGACCTTGCTGTCTGGCGCAATGCCGTGCTCGACAAAGTGCAGTAATCCACCGGGTTTCAGGACGCGTCGAATCTCTGTAAGAGCCGCGGTCACGTTCGGGATAGAGCACAACGTCCAGGTGGAGAGCACAGAATCGGCGGATGCGCTCGGGAGATCGATGTGCTCACCGTTCAGTTCGGTGTGACTGATATGTGCGTTGCCTGCTTTGATTCGTTTCGCGGCGATATCCACGGAGAGCTTGGCGGGCTCGACTGCGTGAACAGTTTCGACGGTCGAGGGATAGTGGGGAATATTCAGTCCGGAACCGAAGCCGATTTCCACCACGGTGCCATGAAGCTCAGCGCAGACCCGCGACCGGATCGCTCGGTTTTCTTTGGTGTTCATGGCAGCGTTCATGAAATACGGAAGGACACACGAGCGATAGATACCCATACCGTCATCCTGACGGGTTTTCGAATGGTGCGCATCGGGGATTTCCCTGGATCTCTGCAAGCTCCCGAAACTCTCCCTAACTACGGATCAGAAGGTTGATTCGATAGGGCGATCCAGGTGTCGATGCCTGCGAGCAGGGGTCGCTGGGAGTCGTGCCATTGGCGTCTAGCGCCAGGGCGGATACGATGCGTGCGTGCGTGCGCCTGCTCCTGAATCTGTGAGGGGTTCTGATCGAACTCCGTTGAACGAACCGTTGCTTCGCTTGTTCCGGCGGCTCCTGGATGAGCTCGAACTTCCGGAGAGTTCGGAGTGGGATGCGGGTGAGAGTTTGATCGATCCGTCGGTCTACTCGAGTGAGGAGCGCTACCAACGCGAACTCGATGGGATCTTCCGACGCATGCCGCTGTGCCTCGGACACGCCGGTCAGCTGCCGAACCCGGGGGACATGCTTGCGCGTGAGGTGATTGGCCTGCCGTTGCTGATGGTGCGTGATCGCGACGGTGAGATCAACGTGTTCTTGAATGTGTGTCGTCATCGAGGGGCCCGCCTGGTTGTCCAACAGGAACAGGTGTGTCACGCCAACGCGCTTTCTTGCCCGTATCACGCGTGGACCTATGACCTACATGGTGCGCTGCGTGCGATACCGGGTCGTGAAGGATTCCCCGCGATCGACTTCTCGGAGCGAGGACTGCGTCAATTTCCTTGCGAGGTGCGCCACGGGCTGATCTGGGTGCAGCTTGATGTGGACCAACCGGATATTGACCAACCGCAAATTGATGTGGCTGGCTTCCTGGGCGAGATCGACGAGGATCTGACCGCTTTGGATCTGGGATCGCACCGCTTCTACCGTCAGCATGCCCGAGTCCGCAAGACGAACTGGAAGCTCGTGATGGATGCCTTCCAGGAGGTGTACCACATCAATCGGTTGCACGCGAAGACCATCGCTCCGTTCTTCCTCGACCGGAAACTGGCCGGCGAAGGTGTGGGTTTGCACACTCGGCTGTTGGTTGGTCGTGATCGTTTACGCGAAGCAGTCGAGTTGCCGCCCGAGCAATGGGATTTTCGGAACCACATCACCTTGACCCATGTGGTGTTCCCGAACAGCCTCATCATCTACCACCCCGATTCAACAAGTCACCTGGCCATGCTGCCGTCGGCACCCGGCGAGATCCTGTTCGTACATACAATGCTCATCCCGCACGAGCCGCACAGCGACAAAGAAAGCGCGCATTGGGAACGAAACTTCGCCATGATCGACGAGGGCGTGTTCGGTGCTGAGGACCTTGTCGTATCGGAGCAGATCCAAAAGGGGCTCTCTTCGGGTGCCAATGAGACACTCGTGTTCGGCCGGTTTGAGCAACATCTGCGGCGTTTCCACGAGAACGTGGCCTCGCTCGTCACGAACACGTAAGCGGGAAGCTTTTCTCGCCACGTTGAACCCGTGGTCGGGTTGAGCACGGCTCCGAAGGGCACCATTTTGGCTTTGTGGGGTTGATGAGAGGGTGTGCGCTGGTGAATCAGAGCCAGCGAGAACTCGCCACACCTTCGCCTTGGGTGTGCGAGCCTGGGTTTATGCGGAGCATTCGTCTAAGGCTGGCGGTGATCGTCGGCGCTGTACTTGCCCCGTTGTCACCGTGGCTGGTGTTTCGCTCAACACGTCTTACGGGTGGTGATTTCGACGGGCATGTCTGGGTGCCGTGGTTCCTTCGCCATTACGTGCTGAGCGGGAAGGGTGGCTTTGGTTGGTCGGATCAATGGTTCACGGGGTTCCCGGTTCTTCGGTATTACTTCCCCGCGCCCGCATGGCTGGTGGCCCTCGTTTCCCTGGTAATCGACCCCGACATTGCCTTCAAAGTGATCGTTCTGGCCTCAATCGCCGCGATACCTTTCGCGGTTGCCCACTTTGCTCGAACAGCGGGGGTCGACGGTTCCACCACGATATGGATCGCCGCCGGAACTGCTGCTTGGTTGCTTGATCCTCAGTACGAAATTCTCGGAGGAAACATCCTGTCGACGATGGCCGGCGAGTATTCCTATTCGCTCAGCGTTTCTCTTGGGTTCATCTTTCTTCGGTCGCACATTCGGTCGTTGCGTGCCGAGAAGTGGTCACCGGCCGCTGGTCTCCTCTGCGGGCTTGGCATCTTGACCCATGTGTTTCCCACCGCAGCTGCTGTAGTGATGGCCATCGCCTGGACTCTCTTCACGAGCCGCGGACCAAACGCCAGCCTTGAGACTAGCAAGCCGCCGTTTTCGTCAACAACGAATCGAATCACGGGCATTCGCCGAACAATCGCATCGGGGCTTGTTGCGCTTGGGGTGTCGGCCTGGTGGCTGGTCCCGTTCATTAGCGAGGCCCCGTTGGCGATGATCGATATCGGCTGGGATCGCACGACCGACATCGTGGGGCTTCTGATTCCCGCAACGGTGCAACGGTCCGGTTGGATTCCGTTCACCATCGCTCAGGTTCTTGCTGTTGTGGCCCTGGTTCTTGTGGTTGTACGTCGTGAACGGTCCGTCGTTGGACACGCCCTTCGCAGCGTCACTTTCGTTGTTGGCGTCCTGTGGGTGGCGGGTGTTTTGGTCGTAGCGTTTGTTCCACAAGGTCGGCTCTGGAACGAACGAATGCTTCCGTGGTGGGTGATGGCCACGTGGCTACTTGGCGGGATCGGTGCCGCACGTGTCCAGCAATTGGTGCTCGCACGTTGGAAACAAAAGCCAGACACGACGCTCTCATCACAGATGGCCTCTCAGAAAAGCACAACACCGACCCCAGCACTGAAGCCGTCAGTATTGAAGCCGTCAGTATTGAAGCCGACAAATCAGAAACGTCGACTACTAGCGGCCTTTCCCGTGACCGTTGTCGTCGTTCTGGCAATGACCCAAACCGGTGTGATCACCGCAATTGCGCCAACGACTGACTGGGGCGATGCGGTCACCGTGGGGAGACGGGAATTCGGCGGTTGGGAAGCACGGTCCACCTATGCCGAACAGGCCGCACTGGTGCAGCATCTTCGAAAGCTTGGACCGGGCACCGTGCTTGCTGATTGGGACCCGGAATGGACCGAAGATGCTGGTGAGCTGTGGATGGCCACCCTGCCAATCGATACCAACGGGGTAATCTGTGCGGCTGAGGGCGTGCTCTACGAATCCTCGGCCAGCCTTCCGTTTCTTCTGCAAGCTCAACAGCTGTTCACCAACGAGCACGTCGGTTCGATGCGAGCCTTAGAAAACCGTTTCGATCCGGTCGTTGGTGCCCGCCTTGCGGCTGATTTGGGTATCCGCTATCTCCTCATCCGATCATCCGAGGTTGCGGCGGTGGTGCTCAGCGTTAACAGCACGATCGATCGGGGACGCACCGGCGGATTTCACATCATCGAACTGCAACCCGGCCCGGTTGTGGAGCCTCTCACTACGGAACCAATCGTGGTGACGCGGATGGGCGGAACGCAGGAAGGCGGCTGGATCGATGTCGCCATGGCCTCGTGGCTACCGTGGGGTGCGCTGAGCGGACGAGCGACCGTGGTGAGTGGCGGACCGAGCAGCTGGCCCCGAGGTGACGTCAGTGAAAGCCGCGTAATTCCCGATATGGCCGAAGCACCCGCATTTGGTGAAGGCGTGATCTGGCAACAACCGGCACCGAAAGAGACCCCTGTTGCCAACCCTCCATCGGTGACCAACGTTACGAAATCACCGAACGGCAAGATCACATTCAGCGTGACCCGCGCCGGCACACCGGTGAAGATCCGCACGCCATGGTCACCGCGCTTACGGGCCTCGGGAGCGGATGGACCATGGAGGGCAGGACCCAACCACGTTGTCGTGGTGCCGACGGGAACCAACGTCCGCCTTTCGTTGCAAACCCCAACGTGGGAGTGGGCACTACGGGTCGGGTCGGTCTGCACCCTGGTGTTCGGTCTTGGTGCCTTTATCCTGCAAAAGCGCTTCCGACAGCGGCTGTAGTTAGCGGCGATTGGACCTGCGGCTAGATCAAGGCGAAGGTGCTACGGGGCTTGGCCCTTCTTACGACAGCTTCATACGGCAGCTTTCATACGACAACTTTCATACCCAAGCCTGCCCGACCACGGTTGCCGTATCCAAGGAGTTCCGCAGAGCCTCTGTCTGAGTTTTGGAAGGACCATTCCGGTCCACTCCCTAAGCCCCTAACGCTGTTGGATCTGTTGCCGTCGCGTCAAGGCGTTTCGCCAGTAACCTTGCCGGCACAATGGGAACGTTTACGAGCGATGTAGTGGTGGTAGGCGGTTGCGGTCATGTGGGGCTCCCTTTGGGAATTGCCTTTGCTGATCGTGGCTTACGGACGGTCGTGTTCGATATCAACACCACCTCGGTCGGCACCGTTAACGCAGCACAGCTGCCCTTTGAGGAACCCAACGCGCTGCCGGTGCTCGAACGCGTGATCGCCAGTGGTGCGCTTGCCGCATCAGCCGATCCCCGAGTTATTGCCGATGCCGAACACGTCGTGATCGTGATCGGTACGCCGGTTGATGAGCACCTCAATCCTGATGCCCGTGCCGTACCCGATGCCGTCCGCGCCCTCGTGCCTCACCTTCGTGACGGTCAACTGGTGGTGCTTCGGTCAACGGTTTACCCGGGTGTAACAGCGGTGGTAGAACGCGAACTAAAAGCCGCGGGAGTGAAGGTTGATGTGGCGTTCTGCCCTGAGCGCATTGCCGAAGGTATGGCCATGACGGAGCTGTTCACGCTTCCCCAAATCATCAGCGGACGTGACGAAAACACGTTGAAACGCGCCCATAACTTGTTCAGTGCACTTACGGAACAAACCGTTCGCTTAGAGCCCGAAGAAGCTGAGCTGGCCAAATTGTTCACCAACACCTGGCGCTATATCAAGTTCGCGGCCGCCAATCAGTTGTTCATGATGGCCAATGACTTCGGACTCGATTTCGAACGCATCCGCAGTGCGTTGGCGTTTGAGTACCCCCGGGCCAAAGACATTCCCCGCGCCGGGTTTGCTGCCGGTCCCTGCCTGTTCAAAGACACCATGCAACTGGCCGCGTTTAACGACAACAAGTTTGTTCTCGGCCACTCAGCGATGTTGGTGAATGAAGGCATGCCGTTGTACGTCGTATCGAAAATGGAAGAGCGCTATCCCGATCTTGCCAACATGACGGTAGGCATCCTGGGCATGGCGTTCAAAGCCGAATCCGATGACACCCGCTCCAGCCTCTCGTACAAGCTGCGCCGCATCCTTCGCTTTAAGGCCGCCAATGTGGTGTGTGCCGATCCCTACGTAGTGACTGATCCAAATCTCACGGCGCATGATGAGGTGTTGGCATCGGCCGATATTTTAGTGATTGGCGCACCGCACGAGATGTATCGCGATCTGGTTACCGAAAAGCCCGTTGTGGATGTTTGGGGTATCACGGGCCGAGGCGTTCGTGTTTAGTGCAGTGAATCGCAGTTTGGGCGCATGTGACCGATGCTCATTTCTCCAGCTGACTGAATGTTTTTACAAGAAGGGCGCATGCGCCCGAACTTTGAGAACATGCACTAGTACCCACGTAAGCGCGCAAAGGCTTCCGGCATGACGAGGGTTCATCGACGTTCCAGTGACCCAGTGTTGGCGGGCGAGTTCGGCAACGCGAACGATGCGCCACGCGTATCCATTGTGGTGACGGTCTATAACGAGGGCGATGCCATTATCGATTGTCTCGATCGGATCTTCGAAGCCGTTCGTTTGCCATGCGAAGTTCTGGTGGTGTTCGATACCGCTGAAGATACAACTGCTCCGCACGCGTATGAGTACGCCGCTCGTGATCCTCGAGTGCTCCCCACGCTCAACACCTATGGGCGTGGCCCGGCGTTTGCAATTCGTTACGGTATCGATCACGCTGCGGCGCCCGTCGTTGTGGTTACCATGGCCGACGGGTGCGACGATCCCACACAGATTGACCCTCTCACGAAACTCGTTGAACGTGGCGTAGTTGTTGCTGCCGCTTCGCGGTACATGCGCGGTGGGCAACAAGTTGGTGGGCCGTGGTTTAAGTCTGGGCTTTCGCGTCTCGCCGGGCGATCGTTGCATGTGTTTGCCCGTGTTGGCACCAATGACGCAACGAACTCGTTTAAGGCCTACGACGCCGATTTTGTGCGTGCCGTAGGGATCGAATCTGATGCAGGGTTTGAAGTAGGACTAGAGCTTGTAGCCAAGGCACGACGGTACCGTCAACCCGTTGCCGAGTTGCCGACGATTTGGTTAGATCGAGCCTTTGGGGTTTCCAACTTCAAACTGGCCAAGTGGCTGCCGAAATATCTCCGTTGGTACGGCTTCGCTTTTGGTCCAAAGCTCTCCCTTCCCGTTGTTCCGTCGAAGAACGTTCTTGACAACAAGACGTTTCCGAATTCTCAAAGCTAAGCGTCTCGCGATGCAAGCTCCATCCCCCTGTTTTGCCTAAGAAAGTATGTATACGAATGTCTGACGAAATGAAAGTTCTTGTAACCGGATCAGCTGGTTTCATTGGCGGTTACATCGTGGAAGAACTTCTCTCCCGCGGCCACATCGTCGTTGGCATTGACAACTACTCAAAGTACGGCAAAGTCACCAAAAGCTACGACGATCACCCGAACTACCAGTTCCACGAAGGTGACTGCACCGACGTGGAACTCATGACCACGCTTGCCTCGGATTGTGATCACTTCATTGCCGGCGCGGCGCTCATTGGCGGCATCTCGTACTTTCATGCGTACGCATATGATCTCCTTGCTACCAACGAACGGATCATGGCGGCCTCGTGTGATGCGGCGCTCAAAGCCTTTGCGGGTGGCAAAGGCCGGTTGAAGAAGGTCACATACATGTCGTCTTCGATGGTCTTCGAATCGAGCGATCATTGGCCCAGTGTTGAAGGTGATGAGCGCCGCATTGCACCCCCACTTTCCTCCTACGGTTTCCAGAAACTGGCCGTTGAATACTTCGCCTTGGCCGCATGGGAACAATACAAATTGCCGTACACCATCATTCGTCCGTTCAATGCGGTTGGTATTGGCGAATCCCGTGCTCGTGGTGAAACCGAAGTGCTTTCTGGCGACGTGAAGTTAGCGATGAGCCATGTCGTTCCCGATCTCATTCAAAAGATCATCAAGGGCCAAGATCCCCTCCACATTCTCGGCGAAGGAAACCAGGTTCGTCACTACACCTACGGTGCCGATTTGGCCCGTGGCATTGCTATGGCCGTGGAAAGCCCCGCCGCACTCAATGATGACTTCAATCTCTCGACCGCAGAGGGCACCTCGGTGTTGGCGTTGGCCGAAATGATTTGGAACAAGATTCATAACCCCAACGGTGCCGATGCTCCTGATGCAAAACCGTTCCGTTACGTGAGCGATCAGGCTTACGAATACGACGTGCAGATGCGTGTTCCCTCCGTGGTGAAAGCCAAGGAAGTGTTGGGCTTTGAAGCCACCACGAAACTTTCCGACATGCTCGACATCGTGATTCCCTGGATCGCTGATGCCGTGAAGGCCGGAACGATTTAACTCGTGAAATCGGTGCCCGTGCCTGTCTCGGGCACTGATTCGGAACCCGCCCGCCCGGTTCAACTCGACAACGTTGCCCAACCCGAGAACCTTGCCCAAGTTGACCAAGGTTTCCAACAGGTTCAATCGGTGGCCCTGGCGGGGCCGGGGAATTGGTGGTCACCGAAGCGTTATTGGTTGGCCCTTGGCGCGTTGCTCCTTGGTGGTTGGGTGGCCCTGATGGTGTTGGCTACCAACACGAATCAGTGGTTCTTTGCCGATGAGTGGGAGTTCATTACCCGGCGCAGCAGGCCAGCGGGTTTCGTCGACACGATTCGAATGTATCTGCGTCCGCATAACGAGCATTGGTCCACGTTGCCGCTTCTGGTCTACCGTGCCATTTTCGGTGTTGTGGGTCTCAAGGCGTACTGGCCGTATTTGATTGTGCATTTGGCCGCCCATGTCGTTCTTGGTTGGTTGCTCGCTCGACGGCTCCGCACCGATGGCGCCCGGGTGCCTGTGGTGTTGCTGTTCACAGCCATGTTTGTGTTCCTGGGTGCAGGCTCAGAGAACATCTTGTGGGCGTTTCAAACGGCGTGGATCGCAGCCGTCGCGTTTTGTCTGATCGGTCTAGAAATCGTAGATCGTGCAGAAGCGCGAAAGGAATTTAGTAAGCGCGCTTTGGGATTGCTTTGGGTGGTTGGGGTGGCGGCGTTGATGTGCGCCGGCACTGGAGTGTCTTCGGTGGTGGCCATCTGCCTCTCGGTGTTGTTGCGGTTTGGTTGGCGCAAAGCGTTGCTCGTTGGCAGCGTGCCGGGCGTGGTTATGGCCATCTGGTTGGTGACCTTTGGTAGGGACAACTCCAGTGCGCCCGTGTACTGGGGATATTCGCCATACCGCGTTGGCGGCTACGCCTGGCGGGCGTTGGTGGGCATGATTGATCGCACCACGGGTTTTGCCGGGCTCGGTGCTATCGCTGCGGTGGCGTTGGTTGTTGGAGCATTGCATCATTACCGTGAGCTTTCGCAATCGTCTGCGTCGGCTCTTTCCTTGGCTGTCGCTGGGCTGTTCTTTTCCATCGTTGTGGCGTTTGGTCGGATTCCTTTCGATGACCCCGAAGCCTCGCGTTACAGCTACGTGTTGTTCATTTTCTTTGTTCCTCTATTGGTTGTTTTACTTGAGCGGGTGTTGGTGGCACGCCCTCGAGTTTGGCAAGGAGCCGGGCTGGTTATCGGCACACTGTTTCTCGGCAATTCAATAGGTGTGCTTACTGATGGTGCGCGTCTTGAGGGAATTCGAGAGCTGCAAATGAAACGCAAGGTAATTGCCGCGTTCTCGGTTGCGAATTCTCCACTTGTTGCTCCCCAAGCAGTTCCCGATGTGCATGCACCGGATCTCACCATGGGGCGGATTCGTAACCTTATTGCGCAAGGAATTCTGGTTCCCGGTAAGCCCAAGAAGGATCTTGTTGCCACGATTTCTGCGCTTTCTTCGGTTGATATCACGCCAATGCCTAGGGTCCCGCTCGATGCTGCAGCCATCGTGTTTGGTGCTCCGGGTCGCTTGACGGTCGCGGAGGCCGAGGGTGGCTGTCTGCTGCTGACGCCTACCGGCTCTGGACCCCAATTTTCTCTGGTTCTGCGGAGGCCGGCCACGTTCAAGATCGTGGTTTCGGCACCGGGCTCGGTTGTGGTTACGGTAAAGCGTGACGGTGTTGGTAGCCCGCCTTTAGTGTTCCCGGCCGTAGCGTCGAACCCAATGTTTGTGAACCTCACCGATCCCCGGAACGAATACGTGATTGGTATCAACGAATCAGGGTTCGCCAAAGCGTGCGGCATCGGCTCACCCGTCGGCAATTAGCCTGCTCTCGTGGATGAGATGTTTGGCTGGGGTGTTTTGTCGTGGTTGTTCTTGTGGCGCCCGCTGGCAAATGCTCTCTAGAAAATGGCTTACCGAAGGTCTTGGCTTGTAGGGTCATCAAGTCCGTAAATGACCACGCGAAGCAAGGATTGACCTCCAATGATTGATGGATTCACCACCGCCAAGTTCGATGCCATAAAGACCGCGTTTGCCGCCAATTTCGAAGCTGGCAACGATGTGGGAGCTTCGGTTGCGGTGGTTCATCAGGGTGAGGTTGTTGTTGATCTCTGGGGCGGCCACACCGATGAGACCAAATCCGCTGAATGGCAGCGCGACACGATTGTGAACGTGTGGTCGAGTACCAAAACCATGACGGCGTTGTGCATGCTGTTGTTAGTTGATCGGGGCCTGCTTGATGTTGATGCACCAGTAGCCAAATACTGGCCAGAGTTTGAAGCCAACGGTAAAGGCAATGTCTTGGTTCGCCACATCATGGCCCACACGGCTGGCCTTCCAAGTTGGAGTGAAGAGATCGATGTATCGGTTCTCTATGACTGGGATAAGGCGTGTGCACTATTGGCTGCGCAAGCAACATGGTGGGAGCCGGGCGATGGATCGGGTTACCACGCTGTTTCGCAGGGTTACCTTTGCGGTGAAGTGGTGCGGCGGATTACTGGCAAGTCACTCGGTGACTTCTTTGCTGCAGAAGTTGCTGGGCCGCTTGGCGCAGATTTTCATATTGGAACGAATGCGGCACAGGACAATCGCGTCATTTCCGTAATCCCACCGGCGAGTGGTTCGATCGATTCGTTGCTCCCCGCCGATGCCTTGATTGCACGTAGGGCCCTTGGCAATCCAGTGATGGCTGCGGAAACTTCCTTCACCATTCCGTGGCGGCGTGCCGAGATTCCTGCCGCGGGTGGGCACGGCAATGCACGGTCGCTAGCAATTGCCCAGTCACCCGTCAGTCACGGTGGTTCGGCGTTTGGTAAGCAGCTGTTGCAACCTGAGACCATCGACGTGATCTTTCGCGAACAATGCAATGGAACCGATCGGGTCTTGTTGCAACCGTTCCGTCATGGGATTGGCTATGGCCTTCCCGGTGAAATGATGCCCGTACCCTCGCAGAAGGTTTGTTTCTGGGCAGGTTGGGGTGGGTCACTCGTGATCAATGATGTTGAGAACGGTTTCACGTTCTCTTACGCCATGAACCGCATGCTTGATGGAACCGCCGGCGATCTCCGAGGGGCCGGTCTGCTGTTCGCCCTCTACGGCGCGCTGGCGTAGTCAAGCGCTGAACTGGATCGGCCGTAATCGACCCAAAATCACTCTCGTGTATCGGAACCTCCTAAGGATCTGAGAATCAACTCGAACTTGCCTTTATTTGCCCTTTTGATCGGGCTCTTCGTGTTTGTCTTGTTGATCTCAACTTCGGACCGCGTCGCCTCGAGATCTAAAAAGTAATAGCGAAAAATCTTTGGAGTATCCACGCGTTTGATTTCTGTTGTTGATAAACCGTATTCAGCTTCCTCGGAAGCTGCGGTAGCGGGTTTATAACTTCAACTTGTCAAGAGGTGTGCGGTGCGGTTTCGTCGTCTTGTTGGTGCATGTTTGGGTCTGGCTTTGGTTGCTTCGGTGACGGTGGTTACCGGTGCAGGTAAACCAGGGGGGGGCGCAAACTAAGAAGGCGGGTATTGGTGCTCCGGTGGAACTTCCTGCGATTGCACCGCCACCGAATTTGCCGAAAGATGGAGTGGAAGGCGAGCGTGTTGATCGTGCGAGCCAAGCATCGCAGCCGGTAGAGGTTCTTGAGAACAGCGACGCTCGTGTTGTAAGCGCGATTACAAAAGCAGGTTCAGCCCCGGGGCCCAGGATCGTGGTCGGGCCCGGTGAGGTCGCGGCTGTGCCTGCGGTGGGTCTTCCTGCTGGCGCGCCGTCAGCCAGTGAGTTGATTGCGCCGGAGGGGGCACCGGTGGTTCCCCCGGGGAAACCAAAAGATGGCTCAGGCACAGAAACTGAGGCAGTGGAAATCTCGCTTCCCCCGTTGCTGGATGAAACGAAGATCGATGAAAAGGCGAAAGGCAAAAGGAAGCGTTTCGATGAAAAATCAGCAGGCTTATCGAATCGAAGTGCAGTCCTTTCGCAGTTCTCGAACCCAGATGGGTCCTCAACCGCGATCATTGGCAAGGGTGGCACGACTGTTGACGATAAGGGAAACGCTACTGACGCCGATCCCGCAATCGTGAAGGACTCAAAGGGCAGGTTGAAGAAATCGGTTGGCGTTGTGCGCGCATCGGTCCCCGAATCGTTGCTTGATGATACCGAGGTGCTGTCGATTGGAGTGCCAGGCGCACGTCTTGGGATTGGCGTTCGCAAAGCTGACGCATCGAAAGGAAAGGCGATTCCCGCTCTTGCGAAAGGCAACGATGTTTCCTTTGCCGATGTCTTCGGGCCTGGAACATCACTTCGGTACGCCATTGGTGAAGGTGGTGTGAAGGAAGAAATTGTGCTGAACGCAGCACCCGCCCCCGGTGAAGTTGCGTACCGGTTTCCCTTGACCCTCGATGGCTACACTGCGCGAGTGAACCCCGCTGGATCGATTTCGTTTCTCGACGCCGGCGGCAAAGAGGCTTGGGTGATTCCCTTGGCGATGGCTTGGGAACAACCCGCTACTGGTCGCCCCTCCGTGTTCGGGAAGGTTGCAGTTACTCTCGAAAAGAACGCCGACGGAACGCAGGATCTTGTGGTTCGCCCGGATGAAAAGTGGCTACGCGATCCATTTCGCAAGTTCCCGGTCGTGGTTGATCCCACGATTACACCGGGTCAAGGTTCCTATGGCAACGGTTACGGATACGTAGATTCCAACTATCCAACGTGGCATCTCACGACCTGTTGGTCGTGGGGCACGGCGTGCGTAGGCACCTACTCAGCCACTCATGTTGCCTATGACTATTTACGATACGACGTGTCTCCGGTCGTTGGGCAGATTGTGAACTCGGCATCGCTGAAGTTGAGTATTCCGAGGTGTCAATCGTTTCCGAATACGTTTACGATTCGGCCGTTGTCGACTCCGTTTGATGCGGCAACGATTACCTGGCCATCTCGGCCAGTTGCGAGGCCCGAATCGGTGAGTGTGGTGGTCAATGCCGTTGGTGTTGTCTCAGTTGATGTCTCTGCGTGGGTGGCGAAGTACGCCTCAGGTGAATGGAACTCCTATGGGTTTCAGGTTGCGAGTACTGCGGCTGATTGTGATTTGCAGGTCTTTGGGGCGACGTCTTCTTACCTTGAAGTCACGTACACGGCACCGGGCGCCGGAACGAATCGCCAACCTTCAATCCCGGTTGCCCAATCGCCGCTTGGCGGCTCCACCGTTTCTCCACCGGTGACCTTAAGTGTTACGTCGATCGATCCCGACGGAGATCAGCTTTGGTACTACTACCAGGGTTGCCGGCAACCGTGCGGGGGCGCCAATGTGCAATTCAACTCGGGGTGGACGACCTCAAATTCGTGGGCACTGCCCAACACCGCCGCCGGAGAGTATTGGGGCTGGTGGGCCTTTGCATACGACGGGATAACTTCCTATGTGTACAACGGGGCCAACTTTTTTACGGTCGCGGCCACATCTGGCCCGGCGTATCAAGAGAGCTGGGCATGGGGGACGACGCCGGACTATTCAAGGATCTCCGCGGACAATCAGCCAAATGCCGGGGTGAACACGGGAACGAAACGGTTCGTGTACTCTGCCACCGATGCACAGGTTGCGTGGTCTGGCCCTTCTCTATCTCTTACGCGTACCTACAACAGTGGCGACACAACGGTTGGCGCGTTTGGACTTGGATGGTCTTCGATTCTTGACTCTCGTGTTGATGCGGATGGCTCGCAGAACCTCACCTTCCGCTTGCCGGATGGTCGCCGCGAGTATCACCCGTTGGTAAACGGTGCGTACCGTACTGAGCCGGGTTACTGGTCTACGGCGAATGCCGATCCACAAGGTGGTTGGACGTTGTTGGAGAAGGACGGGACAACGTGGAGGTTCCTGGCTGATGGCCGTTTGACTTCAGCAATGGACCGTAACGGCCGGACGTTGTTGTTGCAATACAACGCAGGCACGAACAAGGTGGACCAGATCCGTGCAGTTGGATACGTGTCGTCGCGGGCGCTTTCGATCACGTGGACGGGGAACCAGGTCACGTCAATCTCCGATGGGGTGAATGCGCCATGGAACTATTTGTACTCCGGTACCGCGTTGTCAAAGGTTTGTGATCCACGGAACAACAACACCAGCAGCGGGTTGTGCATCACCTACTCTTCGGGGTATTCGCCGTTGATGATGTACCTGGTGACGAAACCTGGCGGCAATAAAGATGTTGAGGTTGGTTACAACGCCGATGGCACGGTTGGTTGGCGGCGTGATGGGTTGAACCAAATGACCACATTTGCCTATGACGTCTACAACCGTATAGCCACGGTCACCGATCCGCTTGGCCGGGTTACTACGGAGCAGTACAACGCGCTGGGCCAAATAGTCTTGCGGACCGAACCAGGTGACGGGAACATCCCATCGCAGACAACTGTGTACACCTATGACTCTAACGGTTACTTGTCGAAGTCGACCACTCCCGTTGGCTCTTGGGAGTATGTGAATGATTACCGTGGCAATCAGGTTGAGGTGAAAGACCCAACCGGTGCTCGTTCGTATTACTCGTTCAACAACCGCGATCAAGTAATTGCGTACCGTGACGCCAGATCTACCTC
>JAYSVF010000298.1:0-3022 GCA_043718695.1 Acidimicrobiia bacterium
GCACACGTCCGCGATATTCGCCGTGGTGGTTCCGCCGCCTTAGATCTGGCTTACGTGGCGTGCGGTCGCCTCGATGCCTATTACGAAACCGGCTTGAACCCTTGGGACATGAGTGCCGGCATTGTGCTCGTCCGCGAGGCCGGGGGCACTGTCACCGATCGCGCCGGTTCAGGCGAACCAACTCCTGCCATGTGCATCGCTGCCGGAGCCACCCTCCACCCAACACTGCGCGAACTCCTCGACGCCGCCCACCCCACCGAACCGCTGGTTTAAGTCCTTCAGGTACCGGAACGAAGCGAGGAAACCAATTCCGGTTGTCTGGGCAACCGAATCGATGATTCCAATACCCGAGTACAACTGGTCACCAACTTCGATTGTGCCCTGCCACAGGCTAAGGAGAGCGACGTCATTTGCACGCTCTTCGTGGTTGGCGAATCATTGGCGCCTTCTTAGAATCTGCCAGCGGGAACAAACCCAATCTGTGGGCGCTCGTCTCACTCTTCAAACCAAGTCGTTCTCTTTCTTTATCCACTCATCCTCGATACGAAGGTACGGTTACGGCATGGCTAAACATCGATTTGTTTCGAGAACCAGATTCATAAGGGCTTCGCCAGAGGTTATCTTCGAGGTGCTGGCCAATCCTGCGAAACACTCGTTGATTGATGGATCGGGCAGCGTGCAATCGGCTCGCGAGGATGGACCGGCCACGTTGGTCCTGGGAACGGAGTTTGGGATGAACATGAAAATTGGTGTTCCCTACAAAATGCAAAACACCGTGGTGGAGTTCGAACCAAACCAACTGATTGCCTGGCGGCATTTCGGTGGGCATCGCTGGCGTTGGCAGATCGCCCCGGCCGAAGGTGGATCCATGGTTACCGAAACCTTTGATTGGGCAACGGCAAAAAGCCCCTTCTTCATCGAACTGGCTCGCTACCCCGCCCGCAACGCCAAGGCCATCGAGAAAACCTTGGTGCGCCTAGCCGACTTGCTTGAGCCAAAGGCCTAACAACTACTCCGACTTGGACTCCAAGTCATCGGTGTTTGGCCCTATGTCGGCGCGGGGAGCGACGGCTACATCGAGTTGGCCGCGAAGCACCCCGCGGGGAGCTAACGCGGCTCGGAGGCGCAGCCGTGCAGCCGCAAACGATTATGCGGTTTGGCCGATGTCTTTGAGCATTGCTTGGAACCATGGCGTGTCAACATCGAACGGCTTTCCGCCCTTGATACGAGGAAATTCGATGGCCCGCAGTTCGTTGTTGCGATCGTCGTCATGACCGATCACGCCGCTTACGCCAGCCAACGCTGATTGGGCGGCCAAGTCAACCATGGTGGCAATCAACGCAAGGTCGGCTTCGTTGGCGGCCGCAGCACGGGCGAAGTAACCCGATTTTTGCACCTGAGCTTTTTCGGCACCGATGAGATCGGCGAACTTTTTGGCGAACCAGGCACCCACGTTGACTTTGTCGAGCTTCACGTGCCCAAACGCGTCGCGTTCCACTTCCCCACCGCTGGCCACAATTTCGGCGACGATATCGGCAACGGCAGCACCTTCAGAAACAAACACGTTCACGGAGCCTTTGCGGTCCATCACGGCACGCAGGCGGGTAGCTTCAGCAGCAATATCGACGGGTGATTCCGGCACGTACACGGCATCAAGGTCGAAGAATTCATGGCCGTAAGCCAGCGGTGCCTCAGGCCGGGCTAGCAAGCGTGAACGATACACGCGGGCGGTTTCGGCGGTAAGCCATCCACAGTTGCGGCCCATCACTTCATGCACAATCAACGATCGCGGATTGGCCGAACCTTCATACACGATGTGTTCAAAGAAAATCGCTCCCTCTTCGGCAGCCGTATGTGCACCTAGGGATTGGGCGATAGGGTACACATCGTTGTCGATGGTTTTGGGTAGGCCGACAACGGTGAGGGCATAGTTGTTCGATGCCAAATACGCAGCTAAATCTGCGGCGGTGGTGTTGGTGTCATCGCCACCAATCGTGTGGAGAACATTGACTCCGTCACGGGTGAGTTGTTCTGCCGCAACATGGAGCGGATCGGCCCCTTCGGGAACCAGTCCGCGCTTGACACAGTCTTTTACGTTGGTGAGTTTCACCCGGCTGTTCCCCAGTGGAGATCCACCGTGGCGAAGTAGTTCAAGCGCCCCAGCCCGAGCGGCAGCATCGATTACTACCGAGTCACCTGTGAGAAGCCCGGCGTAGCCGTCACGATACCCAATGATCTCTGCATTGGGATCAAGCTTTGTGTACGTCGCGATCAATCCACCAACCGAGGCGGAGAGACAAGGAGCAAGACCACCGGCCGTCAACAATGCAATTTTCATAGGTTCGAGCCTAATTCCGGCAAGCCGAACGTTCCGTTCAAACTTCAAACGGAACAACCTCACGTCACCCAACTGCAGATTCAAACGGACAAACGTCACATCACGCCGCTGCCGCCGTTACGCTGGCGGCCATGAGTGTGGTCATTGCTATTGATGCCGGTACGACGGGTGTTCGCTCGTTTGCTATTGATACCAACGGAGCGCCGTGCGGCATGTCGTATCGGGAGTTCACCCAGCATTTCCCGCAACCGGGCTGGGTTGAGCATGATGCCAACGAAATCTGGGAAGCGGTGCAAACCACACTGCGCGAATTGATCACCGAAGTACTCGCCCCTGGCACCACCATCGCGGCCATTGGCATCACGAATCAGCGTGAAACCGTCGTGGCTTGGGATCGTGCAACCGGGCAGGTTTTGCATCGAGCGATCGTGTGGCAGGACCGCAGAACCGCCGCCCGTTGCGATGCCTTAACTGCCGACGGGTTCCTACCAACCGTGCGAGCCAAAACCGGCCTGGTGCTCGATCCGTATTTTTCGGGGACGAAAATGGCCTGGCTTCTCACCGAGGGCGCAGTAGCCATCACGCCGAACCTAGCGCTGGGCACAATCGACGACTGGCTGGTGTGGAACCTCACTGGCGGTACCAGCGGCGGTGTGCACGTAACTGATCCTTCCAATGCGAGCC
>JAYSVF010000299.1:0-7095 GCA_043718695.1 Acidimicrobiia bacterium
ACGCCCCACCGCTTCATTCAACGCCATTTCAATAGCAGGCGCAGAACACGAACTCATACATATGATCGTACATGTGTTCGACGCAAAAATCAAGGGAAACGCTGGGAATTCGGGATCTTCTTAACTCAGTAGTAAGCGAAACGTTCTTGTGAAAACCGGTTTTGAGTATCCCAAATTTCCGGCTGGGCAATGCATCGCATCGGAATTGCGAAGGCATTCAGGATGTGCTCGAAAACGCTCGCCGAAGACACACTCCAAACTCGAATACCCAAAACAAAACCAGGTCTTTATCGTCGGTGGTCACCCTTTCGATTTCGAAGGCGCTCGGGTCCACAATCACCCTCGCGTCTCTTTCCGTCGAGGCTATGCAATGCCCTAGCCAGAGTCTAGGGAGATGGTGCAGTTGGCAATGGCGGCGCTGAAGGGAACGTCGGCGGGTATCCAGAGATGTAACCGGCCGCCGTCGCCGAAGGAGGTTTCCATGATTGGGTCGGCATCGAGCTGAAACAGCAGGCGCCAGCCATCTGCAGCACCATACCCTTGGATACTGCTGGGGTAGCCAAAAAGCCGATGATCAGAACCGCCTGGTTCGAGCTCGTCGAGCAATTCGCTAGCGGCGTCTTCATCGAATAGCTCGCTCAATGGATAGAGCGGCGGTATCGAAACGAAGGGCTGCATGCTCACCAAAGCTTCGCCGTAGCGAAGTTCTTCCCCAAGATCGCTTGGGTGCTCTAGGCACACATAATTGTCGGTTTCGTTGAAAAACACGGCAACACCGTGCTCCTCTTCGGGGTATCCGCCGTCGGCCGCAATCAGGGCAAACAGCGAAAGCAGTCCCGTTGAAGGCAGCTCATCATTGGGTAACGCTGTTTGGATTTGATCGAGGCGAAATTGGCCGAGAAACGACATCGGAAGCCCATTTTGGTGGGGCCAGTCGGTGCCTTCGGGAAGATCGGGTTGACCACCCAAACGACTTTGTGGGTCGGTTCCTTTCGACCCGGCGAGCGATGCCTTGGAAGTATTCGGCGCGCTTAGTAGTGCCAAACCAATCGAGGTTGGAACGTCTTTCAACCTCAGGGATTTGCAGGCCGCAGTTACGACTTCTTTGGACCTGGCTAGTTGCGTGGTGGGGGTGTCGGGTGGATTCGAAGACTTCTTGAACGCCGGTTGCGCTAACGCCGTCACCTCGTCAACGGTGAATCGACCCGTAAGATTTGCCCGGGCCGCAGCTCGTTTTGCTCCGTCGATGACCGTGCGTTCACCAGTGGCAATGTTCACCACAACGACAGGATTCTCGCCGACCAGCAACTCTGTATCGCTCACCCAAACTGGTGATCCGCCATCAAGATCCTTGAGCAGCGTAAGCGATGTTGCGGTAGCGACAAGCGTGACGGGCCCAGCTGATTGAGCCAGAGCCGATCCGCTCGGGTTGGCCTTCAATGAGTACAAACTGCCGCCAAAATTCAGTCCGGCAATCTCGTCTGATGTTGTTGCATCCACAAGCTTTACCCTCCCGTGATCGATCATCAGAATGGTACGCCCACTTATGACTCCCTCGGCGGCGCCCTTGCTCGGAAGGTCGTGAAGCGTTCCGTCCCAGTCAACCAAAGCGCCCGCGGTCACGATTGTTCCGTCGAGCAAATCGCCGACCGCATTTTGAAACGGACCGTCCACTTGACGTTCGACACCATCCACGCTTATGAGTTGGATCCGTTTTAGGGTCTGCTCGTTTTCGTGCCGGGCGTTGGCGATCACGAAGCTTGAGTTGGCCGAGGCGCAAACGGTCCAAGCTGTGGTGAGAGCGATCGGAGTGATTACTCCATGATCGGGCAACGCTTGGAGGCTGTATCCCGGTTTCAGCGCCGTCCAACCATCGCGGGCAATCGTGCGATCAAGCGCGCCTCCTGGTTTTGGTAGCGCAACTGGGTACTTCAGGCCCGTCGTAGTGTCGAGGACCTGAGCAACCCGACCCGAATTGATTGCGCACAACAGCAGATAACCCGACACAGCCTGTTACTCAACGACTTCGAAGGTCATGCCAGCGTGTTCCTGTAGCGCAGCGATCAGGGTGTCGCCGAGTGCGGTTGCTGGGGTCCAGAAGCCTCCGCCGACGACTGAGCGGGGTTGTTCTAAAAGACAGATGGCAGCTTCACCGAGCATTTTGGCGGTTGAGCCGTAACCGGGGTCTTGATCTCCGGTGACTTTGGTGGTGATGGTTTGGCCCGTGGCGGACTTGCCGTAGAACCGGATGTCATAGAAGCCTTTTTCTTGCGCTTCAACCGATGGTCCTTCGCCTGGTTTTGGGAGCACATACTTGTTCAGTAGTGAGCGAACCGGGCCAAGGGCTGCCGCACCCATGAAGCCAGCTAAGCCACCCGTAAGTACGGCCGCCTTTGCCACGCCGCTCGGGCCTTTGCCCATCATCATGGCTTCGTCGTAAACAAAACCGTCGCCCCATGGCCGCTTGAGAAGGGCATGGGTTCGTTGCACGATGCGCGTATTCACCGACGCCATCACAAATGGCCCTACCCAACTCTTCGCCTCGGTGTCATATTCGGGAATCGTGACGTTGGGTTGACGAACACCTGCGCGCATATCTTTTGGTGCGAGCGCATAGGGATTGCTCAACACCTTGCGCAGCGCTGGATTCTTGCGGACTTCCTCAACCAAATTCATCATGCTGGCAATCGTGCCGCCGCTGGCCGCGCCTTTCATCGACTTCACCCGCATCTTGATTTGTGTGCACGTAGAACCAAACTTGGTTTTCGCTTGTTCTTGGGTGAACCAGGTGCCGAGATCTGATGGGATCGAATCAAACCCGCACGAATGCACAATCCGAGCCCCCGAAGCTGCAGCCGCATCACTATGTGCATCAATCATTTTCTGCATCCACTGCGGCTCACCGGTGAGATCGCAATAGTCGGTCCCTTCGGCGGCGCACGCTGCAACCAACTGCGAACCATAGAGCGCATAGGGGCCGACGGTTGAGATCACCAATTTGGTTGATCGCACGAGGGCGGTCATGGCGGCAACATCTGATGCGTCGGCCACGATTTGCTCCACGTTTGCGCCCGTCGACTTGGCCACCTCAGCCAGCTTGGATGCGCTTCGCCCGGCAATTGCCCAAGTTATACCCTCGCCAGCAACGCCATGGCGAACGACGAGATGCTTGCAAAGAATCTGCCCGACAAAACTGGTGGCCCCAAAAACCACAACATCAAATCTACGGTCAGCAGCAAGTGTCATGCGAAAACCGTAGTGGCCTTTCACCCCTACCGTTTCGGTTCAAAAATCCGCTGACGAACTGGATGCAGGTTAAAACTCCAGGACTAGTCGGCCTCGGGTTCCGCCGGCTTCGAGGATGCGGTGGGCTTCGGAGGCATTGGCGGCGGGGAACGTTTGGGCAACTCGAAGGGTAACGGCGCCGGAATCGACAAGCGCACGTAGTTGTTCGAGCTTCGCGTGGGCCTTCGCGTACTCCCACACCCAGGTGGCGTGAAACTGGATACCGCGTTGCTCGGTACCCGGAAAACCGCGTACCGCTGCGAATCCACCACCGTCACGAATGGCGGGGAGGAGAAGCTCGTTTTGTACCGAACCGTCGGCGAGTCCATCAACACCTTCGGGCATGACTTCACGAATACGTGCGGCCACATCGTCACCTCGCGGGACGATTATGTCGGCACCGAGTGAGCGGACGAGCTCTTGATCAGCTGTTGAAGCATCAGCGATTACGCGCAAACCGTCGGCTTTGGCGAGCTGCACAACGTAGCCGCCGTAGGCACCCGCAGCACCAGTAACGGCAATGGTTTGACCGGGTTTGAGGGCAAGCTGATCAAGCGATAGTCGAGCGGTCAAACCGTTCATCGGCAGCGTTGAAGCGGCAGCAAACGAGACACCAGTTGGTATGTGCACAGCGGATTCGGCCGGTACGGCGATGTACTCCGAATACGCGCCGTAGCCGCCCCTGGGAATAACGATAGCCATCACGCTGTCGCCGACCTTCAGCTCAGTTTGGGTGCCTTCACCGATTTCATCGACAACCCCGGCAGCGTCCATGCCCGATACATACGGCGGCTCGAACTTCTTGAGCATCTCGGCCCGGGCGCCGTTGCGCGTAAAGGTGTCGGTGGGATTCACCGTGGCCGCTTTCACTCGAATGCGGATTTCCCCGGGGCCAGCATGAGGTTCAGCAACCTCAAACACCCGAAGAGCCTCAGGGCCGCCAAATTCATTTACTCCAACAACTCGCATCCCTTGACCGTAGCTGCTCTTGTCCATTCAACCAAAGCCGCTACTTGGGTGCGCTTTGCACGATCGCTACGCCGACGATGGCGATTACACCACCGAGCAGAACGAGCGGGGAGAGCTTTTCTCCAAGAAGAAAGACTCCGCCCAGTACGCCGACAAACGTGGAGAGATAGGCAGCGGAGCCCGCTTGCATTCCCGTCAGGCGCTGGAGAAGCTCGGAAAAGCAAACAAACGACAAGGCCAGACCAATTATCGAAAGGTATGTGAAATTCAGCCAGAACTGCCACGGGAACTGCATCGAGGAACGATCATCGGGAACGGCGAGAAGGCCAAGAATCACCGACGAGTGCAACAGCTGCATACCCACAACCATGAGGCGGTTAAGGCGGGGGAGCGGCATGCGTCGGTACATGATCGAACCCACAGCACTACCGAACGCCGCAGCAACACCAAAGGCAATACCGATGGGTTTGATGTTCCCGTGAATTGCTCGCCAAGCCACTAACGCTGCGCCACAAAGACCGATAGCCAAACCAAGGACCGTACGTGGGGTTACCTTTTCGGAAAGAAACTTCGGGGCCAACACGGCGAGGAACAACGGCATGGTGTTGGAAAGAATCGAGTTGACGCCAGCCGGTGCGTTCTTCGAAGCAAGAAACATGCAGGCGGTCGAAAGCCCGGTCATGAACAGCGCGATCGAGGCTATTCCCGTCCACTCCGCTTTTCCTCTTGGCCAATCGGCTTTCTGGGTGCGGGCAAGCGCGACCAGGAGCAAACCCCCGACAACGGCCCGAGCGGTAGCCACCGAAAGTGGAGGCGTGTAGCGGCTAACCACTCGCATTGCCACGGTATTCATACCCCAGCACCCAGCAACGGTAAGAAAGATCACCCAGGTAGGCACACCAACGAGGGACCGTTTCGCAACCGGGCTCTCGATCGAAGCGTTCGGTGATGTGGTGATGCTCACTGCTCCAGCATCGCCCAAAGATCCTGGAGAAGCGATTCCGCAACAACGCCAGGGCTGGCAAGCTCTTTCCATGACCGAGCCCCATAGCGATCAAAACATGTCTAACGTGAGCCAGCCACAAGCGGGCGCCAGTGCAATCTCCGCAATACTTACGCCAAGTGACACGGCGCGGGAAACAAGCGCGGGGACCGGTGTTGGACACGGTGTTGGGACAAGCGGCACATCAGTCCTTGACCATGAGTCGAAGGGAAGCGAGCCGCTGGGGCCGGGCGACGTCAAGCAAGTGATCGTGATTCGTCGAGATCTCCATATGCGACGAGGCAAAGAAATTGCCCAGGGCTCCCATGCCTCAAGCGCCTGGATTTCTTTCGCCGTCGCCGATGCACTCCGCCGAGGAGAAACAACACTCGATCTTTCAACCATCACCGAAGCAGCAAAAGTTTGGCTTACAACGTCGTTTCGGAAAGTAACCCTTCAGGTGCAGACGGAGGAGGACATTGTTTCCCTGCACGAACAAGCCGTGGCGGCCGGGTTAGAAAGTCAGTTGATCACCGATTCTGGGAAAACGGAATTCGGTGGCAACCCAACGATCACAGCTTTAGCAATAGGTCCGAACCGAGCGATTGACATTGACGCGATCACCGGCCATCTCGGGATCTACTAATCCACGTGCGAAAAGCGCCAAGTGGCGAAATCGTTTTGGGCCAACGCGGTCTGACCCGCCGGCGCGAGGGTAGTCGCCTGATCCACGGCCCCTGAACAAGGAAGCAAAGAAGCCAAAGAAACAAAGTAGTCGAACAAACGATTCCAATTCGAGGCTTACAACGAAACTGAGCCGAGTTCCTTTCGTCCTCGGATCCCAAGTTTGGCGTACACCCGGGTGAGGTGGGATTCAACAGTTCGTACCGATAGACCCAGTCGCTCGGCAATAGCAGCATCGCTCAGCCCCGTTTGAGCGAGGGCGGCAATATGTCCCTCTCTGCGAGATAGAGCCACTCGATCGGTAGCGGCTCTGCCAGTCCACTCCACAGCCCCCTCTGTGTTCCGGCGAGCAGCCACAAGGTTTGCCTCCCACTCGGCACGCAAACTCAGCGAATCGCCCTTCTGAGCAAGTTGCGAGCCAGCGGCCGCCAGAACAAAGGCAACACTGTAAGCCTGCAGAGCATTGGAAGCCTCGTGAGCTTGGAGAAGTTCCGAGAGGTTCTCCGCTGCGAGGGCCTCAATGGCCGTGAGTTGCAGCGCGTTGAGTTGACCTTGCAACTTGGGTCTGAGATCCGGAACATGTTTTGCCGCCCAACTGGCCTGGCCGGTACAAGCAGCAATCCACACCAACGTGCCAAGTCCCTGGCTTCCGCCTGGTTCAAGATCGCTGAACGCGCGATTAAAATCTTCGACGCCGATCGGTCGACCCTCAAGCGATTCCACATAGATCCGACACAACGAAACCATGGGTCGCCCAGAAGGGCGCATGGTCTGATTCGCGGTTAGTTCATCGAGGGCCTTACGTGCACTTAGTGTCTCGCCGACGGCGCACAAGGAAAGGGCGAGCTCACCAAGTGCATGGGCTCGTTGACCAACATCGCGAATAGCGAGAAGATCCACAGCCTGACGGGCTCGCCTCACCGCGGTTCGGTGTCTGCCTTGAATTCGTGCCACCAGCGCCAGCCCATCGGCAAAAAATCCGGCCGCTTCCGCCGAATCACCGCTCACGCTGAAATTGAACGTGGAAACCAGCATCGATTCGGCCTCACCGAAACGTCCGTCATAGGCCGCAGCAATGCAGCGCATCCACCAATACGAAGCCACCATCGAAGGTTCCGCGCCGCTCGAAATCGCCAGAGGGAAGTGCTCATCGATGAGGCCAATGGTGTCAAGGA
>JAYSVF010000300.1:0-17623 GCA_043718695.1 Acidimicrobiia bacterium
GGTTTCGAAATCGAACATTTCGCCGAGGGCGAATCCCAAGAGCGGGATGAGTCGGCGATGCAGTGATCCTTGCGCTGGATCAACGGGAACTACTTCGACTGCGGGGTTGTCACACACGATCGCGGCCGCGTGGTTGTCCCAGAGGTAACGAGCGGTGGCTTCACTTCCGGACAATCCGGCAAACACCGGATTCAACGCATACTGACGACGCCCGTCAGCATCGAGTTGTTGATAGTGGCCCACCCAACCCGTACGTACACAGAGGATATCGCCACGCTCAAGAGTGACTCCTTGCGCTAGGGCAGTTGCGGCTAGATCGTCGGCAGTGATGGTTCGAGGGGTTAGGGCGTTGAAAGCGTTGCCGCGCAATTCGGCCCAACCAGCGACATCAAGCAACACTCCTCGGCCTACGATTCCTCGCGCAGCCCATTGATCGATGCCCAGTTCGTTGGCTTCGGCACTCGGGTTCTCGGTGCGTCCACCCCAGAATCCAAACTCTCGACATCGCACATGGCCAAGCGCGTCCCATTGCGTGGAGCCTTGAAGGTGAAAGTTGTCGACCCGGTCATCAAACTCGTGCCGGTTCAGCGGAAACACGTGGTGCACATAGGGTTCGCGACCGAACAGCGGCGGATCAGGAAGGGTCAGCGGAAGATCGAGGGAGATCACTTCACCGGTGGTGACCAATCGGGCTGCGTCAACGACCGCGGAGGGCTGCAACAAGTTCATGGTCCCCACCCGATCGTGCTCACCAAAGACACCCCATGCGTGGCGCATGCCCAGACCCGCGAGCTCCGGCAACTCGTCGTAGCTGGGCAGGGTGCTGTGGTGAGCGCTCTCGGTTGGGGTGATGTTGTCGGGCATGTTCTGATCGTAGGAGTCTCGATGCGCTCCGCACACATCGAACGAGATAGTGTCCGTCATTGATGGACGCCAGCCAAAACCACGCGAAACCGCCAGACTCTGTCGGCGTGGACGACGAGGTTGGGACAGATGACGATGTGCTGCGTCAGCTGGAAACCTTTGTGCGCAAACGACTTTGCCCGGAAACCACCATCCAAGGCTTCTCAAGGGTAAGCACCGGACGGTCCCGACAGAACTGGATCTTCGATGCCGTTTGGCAACACGAAGGCACCACGAAACGCGAGCCGTTAATCGTGCGACGCGATCCTCTCGGAGGACTTCTCGAAACCGATCGTGGCGTCGAATTCAATTTGTTACAAGCCCTTGAATCCGCACCAATTCCTACTCCGCAGGTGCGTTGGCTTGACCCTCAAGGTGCGGAGCTGGGGCGGCCGTGTTTGGTGATGGTGCGCATGGCCGGAACGTGTGATTACTACGCACTCAACGGCGACGAGCCACTAGAGAGCCGAGTGGATCTGGCCCGTCGGCTGTGTTCGCTTCTTGCCGAAGTGCATCGAGTCGACTGGCAGAGGATCGGGCTAGCTGACACGCTCACCGATCCTGGGCCTATGGCTTCGTTGGTCGCGCTGAACGGATGGGAAGCAATCCTTGCGCGCGATCAACTCGAACCATATCCAGAGATGGAGTTGTGTGCACAGTGGCTCCGTGCCAACGCACCGCGGTCACTACGCACCGTGCTGGTACACGCAGATTTCAAGGTCGGCAATGTGTTGCTCGATGACGACGGGGAGATCGTGGCGTTGTTGGATTGGGAAATTGCTCACCTCGGTGATCCGCATGAGGACCTTGGTTGGGTCACGCAGCCGTTGCGCACGAAGGAGCATTTCATCAAGGGCACATGGGAACGCGCGGAACTACTTGATCACTACGAAAAGGCCAGTGGCTACCCGGTTGACCATGATGCGGTTCGGTGGTGGAACGTGTTGGCGGCCTACAAAACCGCGGTCATGCAAGCGAGTGGTTTGCGGGCCTTCGTGGAGGGTCGCAGCGATGAGCATTACCAGCCAAGTGCCCCGGTACTCAAAGCCCTCATCAATGCGGCTATGCCTCCCAGCTCTAGAGATCCCTTGCCTCAGACCCCAATCCCTCATGCAGAGCCGACAAGTTCCGCTGATGTTGGGCAGCCATTGCTGGTGAACGCGGCTAGGGAAACCGGCGATGCGGTCATTGCACCGAGTCCTTCTCAGGATGACGGGCAGCCATTGGCTTTTCCCGGTGGCGACATTGCAGCATTTCTTCGGTGGGATACGGCGAGAATCGTGGAGGTTCTTCAGCAACACGGTGCGGGAGTGTCAGTGATTAACCACGGGCCCGACGCCAACGATGCACTGGCCAACAATGCAATGGCCAACGATGCACTGGCCAACGATGCACTGGCCAACAATCATGATGTACGCAGACAGTTGGTGGAATTGATTCGCACTCTGCCGGTGGGCCAGCCTGGGGATAGTGCTCGTGGCCATATCGGGTTTCATCTACTCCAACGGGTTTCTGCCAATCCCGCCCTAGCTCGTTGAATATCGTAGGTATACGTATAATGTCTTTCAATTCAAGTGATCCACAAAGCACCAATGCCGCGGCCCAACCCGTTCCGGCTACATACATTCCGGCCCCCAGCACCGACACCTCCGACGCGTTTCTCGATTCAACCCCGGCACTCACAATAAGTGACGATCATTTCGCCGAACAGTTCCCCCTCTCGCCGTTAGATGACTACATGATTCACCAAACACCGGATCCCATCAGGATCATGTGGAGTGGTGATCCGCGCGGATACGAACGTTATTGGATGGTTTGCAATGACCCTGAGGGAAAGGCACTCATTGCCGTCGGAGGAAGCTTCTATCCGAACCTCGATCGGGCGGAGGCTTATGCGATCGTGAACGTGGATGGGAAGCACACCACGGTTCGCGGGTTCCGTGCCCTTGGTGCCGATCGAGCCGATCTTCGTATCGGACCAATCATTCCGCGGATCATTCGGGGCATGCGCTGGTGGCGATTTGAGCTCGAACCCAACGAGTGGGGTATCAGTTTCTGCCTCGATTTTCGTGACACCACGCGACAGGTTTTTCGGGAGCCGCTGTCCAACAGTGCAACGGGCTATCCGCGTGGCAGGCGGGGCGATGTCACTACTGGTTTCGAAAGTTTCGGGGAAGTGGAGGGTTGGGTTGAGTCGCATGGACAACGGATCGAAATCCCCAAAGGTTCGCCCGGCACCCGAGATCGGCACTGGGGCGTAGGACGTGGTGTGGGCGGCCCTGCGCTGTCTCTGGGTGGACGATTGCACGTGGGTACTTCGGGAAACGCCTTCGTGGCCTTCCCATCGTGGACGCTTTGGGGGGATCGGGTGTTCTACCCGTTCGGCGATAAGCGGCCGAGTTCCGGGAAAGTGGCGAAACCCAATCGTCGGTTGCGGTTCGAACCCGATACGAAAATCTTTGTGGAAGCGGTGGTGGATTACGTGCTCGATACCGGTGAAACGAAACAGGTTCACTATGAGCGAATCGGCAACCAGACAGCGTACTTACGATGTGGCATGTACGGCGGTACGCCCGATCGAGGAATTCATCAAGGTGCCTACGATGGCCCTGATTTGATCGAAGGCGAAACCTACGATGTGAACGATCCTGCCGTGAGATCACGACTCGCAGGGCTTGATGAACATCTGGTGCGGGCTACCTGCAATGGCGAAACTGTCACCGGGGTTTACCAACCAATCGACCTTGTCGCCTACGAAGCATGTGCAGCGGGTAAACCCGGCTGGGCAATGCTCTAAAGATTCTGGAGCCGACGAACATGCAAACGGGGCTTGCCGGGATACGAGTTCTAGAGGTTGCCGGGGGAGTGGGTGTCGCCTACGCGGCAAAACTGTTCGCCGATTTGGGTGCCGATGTTGTTCGCCTTGAACCACCTGCAGATCGACTTGCCGAGGACATCGTTCGTGAACGTCCGCACCGAGTCGAGGCTTGGCTCAATACCAACAAGCGATCCATCGTTGACGTGCCCGGCGAACATCGCGAGCAAGGCGAGCATCGCGAACAAGGCGAAACCAGCAAGCACAGCGAACTTTTTGAAACCGCCCACATTCTCTTGCATGATCTTGGTCCGAAGCGTGCCATCGAAGCGGGCCTGAGTTTCGATCAACTCTCGGCGAAGAATCCATCGCTCGTGGTTTGCTCCATCACGCCATTTGGTTCTACGGGACCGTATGCGAACTTTGTAGGTGAAGAGCTCAACGTGATTCACGGATCAAGTTGGGGGTTTCTGTCACCGTCGGCCTCAACGCGCATAGACCTACCTCCGTTGAAAGCACCTGGGCATCACGCCACCATCAACGCCGCGACAACAGCAGCCACCGTCGCACTCGCTGCCTTCGATCAAGCAGAACAAACGGGGGTTGGTACCTATGTCGACTTTTCACTGTTTGGCGCTGCCGCAAAGATGACCGAAACGGCACCAATTTCCGCTTCCTATCACGGGGTCAATGCTTCCCGACTCGGCGTGAAAATCGTGATCCCTTGGAACATCTATCGCTGCCGAGACGGTTTGGTGCAATTCATTTGTCCCGAGGAACCGCAGTGGCAGGCGTTTGTGACGCTCATGGGAAATCCCGATTGGACACAGCTTGAAGCCTTTTCCACCGCGATAGCTCGCCGCGAAAACGCCGACCTCGTTGACCTCTACCTGAGCGAATGGATTGCCGAACAAACCGTCGACGAGCTCTATCGCTCAGCACAAGCCGCACGAATTTGCATCACCCCAATGCACACCATGGCCCAGCTCGATGTTGATCCCCACTTCGCCGAGCGGGGTTTCTTCAACTCCACTCCCGATGATCTTCGGCTGCCCGGTCCCGGCGCGCAGAACGATCTCGGATGGTGGGGGCTCCGCCGATCCGCACCAACTCGCGGTCAACACAACGGTGAAACGTGGTTGCCTCTATCGCAGCCAACGAGCCGCTCGACTCCCAGCGATCAACTAGGTTCGATCAAGCCGTCCCCGGGTTCTGCTGTCGGCGACCCTCAAGTTCGAGAAGCCGTCGATCTAAAGCCCGTTGATTCAAAGCCCGAGCAAATGAGCAGGGATGCAACACCTGGCGAGCGCCGCCAGCCGATGGTTGCCCGTCGGCCGCTTGAAGGAATTCGCGTTTGTGATTTCAGTTGGATTTGGGCCGGACCGTATTGCACGCAAACGTTGGCGCATCTTGGTGCCGATGTGATCAAGCTCGAATCACTCGATCGGCTCTGCATGTTTCGCAGGCTTCCGTATTCACCAAACGGTGTTCCCCTTACCCACGACACGGCGGGCGTTTTTCATCTGTACAACACCGATAAACGCAGCGTCGGGATCGATCTTCGCAAGCCCGAATCGAGAGCGATTATTGAAAAGCTCGTTGCCGTTAGCGATGTGGTGGTTGATAACTTCGGCGTGGGAACGATGGTGCGTCTCGGCTTGGGGCCGGAGGAACTTCGCAAGATCAACCCCAACGTGATTGTCGTATCGCTCAGCGGTTACGGACAAACCGGGCCTGCTGCTTCGTATATGGCCTACGGTCCGGCCGGTGGTGCATTTGCGGGTCTCTATGCGGCGAACGGGTACCCGGGAGGCTTTCCCGCCGAGACCGGCATTGCTATCGGCGATCCGGGAACGGGAATTGCCGGAGCGTGGGCAGTCATGGCCGCACTCGCTGCACGCAGGCGTAATGGTGAGGTTGCGACGATTGACGGCGCAATGGTCGAAGCCGTGGCGGCGACGATTGGTGAACCATGGATGGAATGGCAGAGCACCGGCGAGCTTCCTGGTCCTCGCGGCAACCACGATCCAATTTGGTCCCCGCACAATTGCTATCCAGCCTTGGGTACCGATAACTGGGTCACCATCGCGTGCACCACCGAAACCAACTGGCTAAACCTTTGCGCGTTGATCGATCCCACATTGGGAACTGATTCCCGTTTCGCTACCGCTGAGAATCGCAAAGCCAACGAAACCGAACTCGATCAACGGATCGCTGCATGGACGGCCCAGCATGATCGCTGGGACATCAGCCATTGGTTGCAAAACGTTGGCGTGGCAGCGTTCCCTTCACTTTCGCCGGTGGATTTGTGGGGAGGCGTTGCCCAGAGCGAGGAACACACGAGTGGCGATTCGCGGGGTGGTGATCCGCATTTGGAAGCGATTGGCATGCTGGCGAGGCCCAACCATGGAGCGGTGGGCACCAGAATCATTCCGGGTATTCCCTGGCTGCTCTCGAACGCAAAGAACCCAGAGAACGCAGAAGCTGAGGGCGTGCCAGCTAACGGTGTACGGCTCCCCGCACCCCTCCTCGGTGAACACTCAACTGAGGTTCTCACAACGGTCCTTGGCTACACGTCGGAAGACGTCGGCAAGTTCGTTGGCTCGGGAGTTATCACCAAGCCGTAGGGACTCCAGTAGCGCAAGTACGGGGCCATTCAAGCTTCCGAAGAGATGAGATTCAGCTTCGTTGAGGTTTGGTAGACGTAGTGTGACGGAAACCTGTACGATCAGTTCTTGACACTGCCGTCAAGAAGTGCGGCGCTACGTAGGGAGTTCGTATGGATACCAATGTGCGCGCCTACAACGACTGGCACATCGATGAATGGGCCGGGTCGTACCCCGATCGCATTATTCCGATGACCATCATGCCGTTGTGGGATCCACAGCTGATGGCCGATGAAATTCGCCGAACTGCCGCCAAGGGTTGCCATGCCGTGACGTTCTCGGAGAATCCAGAGAAGCTCGGCCAGCCCGGTCTTCACCTAGGCCATTGGGATCCGTTCTTTGCCGCATGTCAGGAAACTGAAACAGTTGTATGTATGCATATTGGTTCGTCCTCTTCGATGACGGTGACCTCTATGGATGCACCAGCCGACGTGTCGATCGCGATTACTCCGATGAACTCGTTCTTGGCCCTCAACGATTTGATGTGGACGCCGATTTTCAAGACGTTCCCTGAACTTACGATCGCCCTTTCCGAAGGTGGCATTGGCTGGATTCCCTACGCCCTTGAGCGCATGGATTACACCTACAACCACCACAAGGCTTGGACCGGTGCCGATTTCGGTGGCAAGACCCCAACCGAGTTGTTCCACAAGCACTTCTCCACCTGCTTTATCGACGATCAGGCCGGCATCGATCTGCGCCACAAGGTTGGCATTGACCGCATGACATGGGAGTGCGATTACCCCCACTCCGACAGCACGTGGCCGCACTCGGCAGACTTGTTGGCGCATTCCCTCGTTGGTGTTCCTGATGATGAGATCAACAAGATCACCCACCTCAACGCCATGAAGCTCTACAACTTCGATCCGTTCAAAACCCGTCATCGCGAAAAGTGCACCGTAGGCGCGCTTAAGGCTGAAGGTGCCGACGTGGACATTTCCATTCAAAGCATGGGCCGTCCCAAGGGCACCCCATTCACCGCCCGCCAACTCGCCGAACTGGCCCGGCCAAAGTAATCACCAGACTTGCCCCGTTGGGGTGCACTACATCGAATTGTCTGAACGGCCGGGCTTCATGCCTGGCCGTTTTGTTTGCCGGCTCAGGCCCTGAGTTCCATGGTCTGTATGCACGCTTAGTAGGGCGCGACGTTTTCGAACAGGCGGCGCGGGGTTTCGATGAGCATCGTGTCGATTTGGGTTTGAGATACACCGGCTTCTAGGAGCGCGGGAACAACGTCTCGGCTGATGTGGAGGTAGTGCCAGTGCGGCATGGTTGACGGTGGAATTTCGCCGGGAATCCAATCGAGATAACACGAGGCATCGTGGCTGAGCACCATGCGATCGGCGTAACCCCGCTTGCACAATTCGGCGACCACAGCCACGCGGGTTGCGGTGGTTTGGTAACCATCGATACCAAAGCGGTCCATGCCCAAGATGCTGCCGTTGGCAATGAGTTTTTCGAGATAGTCGAAATCGTTTGAATCGCCACAATGGCCGATCACAACACGAGAGAGGTCAACGCCTTCGGAAAGAAACACCGCTTGTTGTTCAAGTCCTCGCTTCGTTGCCGCTTGGGTGTGTGTAGTGATCGGTGTGCCGGTGATGCGATGGGTTTGCGCGCAGGCTCGAAGTACTCGTTCAACATCGGGGGTCATGCCCGGCCGATCGGTTGCGCACTTAATAATTGCGGCTTTGATTCCCGTGCCAGCAATGCCTTCTTGGATATCGCGCACGAACAGGTTGACCATGGGATCCGAACCATTGGGGCCGCTGCCGGGTACTCGCCGCTTCCAGTAGTGCGGCACTTCGTCGAAGCTATACAGACCAGTAGCCACGAGAATGTTGAGTTCGATTCGCTCCGCTACTTCGGCAATGCGCGGGATGTAGCGACCGAGTCCAAGGGCCGTGGGGTCGAGGATGGTGTCGATGCCCGCTTGTTTGAGTTCGGTGAGCCGCTGCGTGGCATCGGCAAGGCGCATTTCCTCGTCGCCCCAGTCTTCGGGCACGTTGTGCTGCATTTCTGGCGAGATGATGAACACGTGCTCGTGCATCAACACCCGTCCCAATGCGGTGCTTTCTATCGGTCCTTTGGCGCTGGGCACAGTGGTCATACGCCGACCGTACTCCTCAACGTGCCGTTTCGGTAAATGCAGCTCATCACCGAGAACGGTATTGGGCGACTTCGGACCTGAGATCGTCAAGGACCCACCAAGTCTAAGTGCGCTTAGTATTCATTGGTGTTCGTAAGAACGCAAGGAGAAGGAGAAAGATGGCACGCATGTTTTTCCCTCCGGCGGAAACAACGATATCGATCTCATGTCAGTACACATCCATCTTGATGTAGTCGCGAACCTTCGGTATGTGAGTGCGCATGAACTTGAGGTCCTTCATCCGCCACTGGAATCGGCCAATTACGACGCTGGAATGCACCCCGAACCGCTCCGCAATACGGTGCGACACGGCGCGCCTGAGCTCAGCGGGAACTTTCGGTGCTCGAAACCGTCGCTGGATCGGCACCTGCATCAAGGCTGGAAATGCAAAGAGCCGATCCAAAGATCGGCTCAGACAAGGTGTTCTTGCATCCCCAACGGGATTCGAACCCGTGCCGCCACCTTGAAAGGGTGGTGTCCTAGGCCACTAGACGATGGGGACCTGGAGCGAACAGCTTACCCGGCGGCGGACGGGTGCAGATCCGATTTTGCTTTCTGTGCTGATTTAGCCCCCAGCCTGGCAAAGCCCTGATTTGGACCAGAAATCGGTTCTCATTCGGTTCTCGTTTGAGCAATTACGATGCTCGGCATGGTTCAGCCCGCGAATGCCTCGGTCCGAGAAGAAATTGACCGTCGTATGGCCAAAGCCGGTCTTCGCTGGACCGGTGGGCGCCGATCGGTAGTCGATGCCATGCACACCTCAACCGCGCCGCTTTCCGTCCCGGATCTACAAAGCGCCGTCGGTCCGGAAGTGCCGCTTTCATCGCTCTATCGAATCATCGCCGACTTGGTTGAAGCGACCATCTTGATCAAGCTTGAATTCGCCGAAGGATTCGCCCGCTTCGAACTTGACGACGCCCTCTCAGCACACCATCACCATCTGGTCTGCACGACCTGTGGCGGGGTGACCGATCTGGAACTCGGTGAGCTGGAAATCGCCCTTGACGGCACGAGTACCACGATCAAACGCAGAACCGGCTTCCGGGTCGCCTCCCACCGGCTCGATTTTTTCGGCATCTGCGCGCCCTGCACCAAACGCTGACGTGCACCAAACGATGACCTGCACAACGCTGACGTGCACCAAACGCTGAATCCAAGGACTCACCCCGAACCAGAACCGGGAACTTCGACTCTGCGGGAACCACTCGAAATCCGTTCAGTAGCTGGCCCCTTGGAACCCGTCGGCAGAAAGTAGTATTACGCCGTGAAGCCTTTGGAAAGGGTCTGCACGCCGCACTCAACCATGAAACCCAGCCACCAATAGAGCTGATGGGTTTGCAGATTGGGATCATCGGCCTCGATTGGGTCATCATCTTCGCTCACATCAAGCTGCGTGCCCAACACTAAACGGATGCTGTTACACACATTTACCCAGGTCGCGAGCTCATCAGCAGTGATTTGGGTTCTCTTGGCTGATTCACTCAAAATCGTGGCTGCAGCCATGCGTGAAGCCAGCAATTCCTCACGCATGTAGCGCTGGTACTCTTCCTCCCGCTCCTCATCGCCCACATAGGCAGCAGGAAACAACCGCTGGTTCGACGGCGAATTTGAGCCCATCAACTCCTTAAGCTGATTCGGCAAATCGGTAAGGAGCTGACGTTTCCAAGCAGCAAGCGTGACTTTTACGGTGCCATCAGCATTGATTTTAAACGGTGAACGTTGACGCATTGTGCTTTTGCCTACTCAGTCATCTTGCTGCATCGTGGCCCAAAGACCATGCTCATGCAGGCGAAACACGTGCATCTCAGCCTTCTCGCGGGCACCGGTGAACACCGCAGCACGGCCCTTTAGGTGAACGTCGAGCATCAAAATCTCGGCCTTCTCCTTGGCAAAGCCAAAAACCTTCTGCAATACGTACGTGACATAAGACATCAAATTGATTGGATCGTTCCATACCAAGACCACCCACGGACGGTCAATGGCCAGCGACGTATCCGAGATGACCTCAGAATCGCGAACAGGAGTAACAACGGGCACCTAGCGATTCTGCACGCTGGCCAGACCCGCCGATGACAAATTGACCGGAAAGCTCAATTGGGCTCATCAATTGGGCAAGGCCCCTGAACGCCATCAAGTGCTTTGTGACCAGGGTCGGATTCTGAATACGGCCGGTTGATACCGGTTTCACCACTCGCTGCGCGTTTGCTTGAAACCCCTTTGAGAGCCAATTCCGACAAGGCCTCTGGCCCCCAGTACGCTTTAAGTCCCATGCCAAGGATTCGTACAGCGCCACTTGAGCGCACCCCGCTCCTTGACAACACTGCCGCCACAGCAGGAATTGCTCCGGATCGCTCAGTACTCGGGCGCATCAAGGCGTACATTGCGCTCACGAAGCCTCGCATCATCGAGCAGTTGCTGATCACCACGATCCCCACCATGTTCGTGGCCCGCAAAGGCATGCCGGGAGTTTGGCTGATGATTGCCACACTCGTTGGCGGCACGCTCGCCGCTGGTGGAGCCAACGCCATCAACATGGTTGTTGACCGCGATATCGACACCATCATGGAACGCACCAAAGGCCGACCGCTGGTAACCGGAGCCATGACCCCGCGCGCCGCCCTGATTTTTGCCATCACCATAGAGATAGCAGCCTTTGTGTGGCTTTGGGTTTTCGTCAACCTTCTCTCCGCTGTGCTCGCCGTATCGGCCTGCCTCTTTTACGTCTTCATCTACACGCTGTGGCTGAAACGCACCTCCAAACAAAACATCGTGATCGGTGGCGCCGCTGGAGCTGTGCCGGTCCTGGTGGGTTGGTCCGCGGTACTTGATCGGCTCGATTGGGCCCCGGTTTTGCTGTTCGCCGTGATCTTTGTGTGGACGCCCCCGCACTTTTGGGCCCTCGCCGTAAAATATCGCGATGATTACGCCGCCGCCGATGTGCCAATGCTTCCGGTCGTCGCATCATTCCGCAACATGGCGAACCAAATCATCGTGTACTCCGTCGTAATGGTGGGGCTCACCCTCTGGTTCGGCCCCGTCGCAGGGATGGGCCGTTTCTATATGGTCTCTGCAGCACTCCTCGGTGCCATGTTTTTGTTTTATGCCGCCAAGCTGTACCAATCGGGCATGAACTCGGTGGCACCTGGAGAGATGGCCGGCGCTGCAACGGTCAAACCGGCTATGCGACTTTTCGCCTACTCCATTGCCTATCTCACGCTGCTCTTCATCGCCATGGCGGTCGATCAGCTCCTCGTCCACGGCTTTTAGTCCTGCCCTCACGAGTTGGTTCATCCCGCCAACCGGTTCCATCTCGCAGCTAGAGCCCCGGCATCCCGATGAATTTCCCCACGGCGGGAGGATCTTGGGATCGTGACAAGAACATCGCCGGATGGAATCGTGGAGTGCACCTCGCTGACGCTAGAGTTCTCGTGTTCATTTGTCTCGTTTGGACGAACGGCTCGCGCTTTTAGGCGTTCGTCGGGAGTCCGCTTGTTTCGGAGCGCGCATGACGCTTACTGCATCACCCGGATCCTCAATGACTGTTGACCAGGCCGCCTTTGGCGACTTGGCGAATGCTCATTCCACCCCCGAAACGTGGTTTACCACCACCGATCACCGCACAATTGGCGGCCTCATGGCCGCAATATCGCTGGTAGTCGGACTGGTAGGTACCGTGTTGGCCTCATTGGTGAGCCTCAAACTCGATGATGCCATCCAAGACAAGCTCAGTGCCTCCGGGTTGTTGAGCGGATCACCCGATGGGGCTCTGTCATTTTCGCGGATCTTTAACGCTCAACGCCACGGCTTGCTCATCATGGTCGCCGGTCCGTTGTTTTTGGCCCTGGCAACCTTGGCCGTGCCCCGCATGATCGGCAGCACCCGCCTCGCCTTTCCACGTCTCGGCGCCTTCACGCTTTGGGCCTACGAAGCAGCCATGGCGCTCTTCATCGCCTCACTGGTAGTCGGCGACGGCCCCTCGAACATGAGCCTGCTCGGTGTAACCCCACCAAGTGAGCCAATGAATCATGCAACTGGCCTGATGCTTGGCGCCTTCGCCGTGGTCGCCGTCGTAATGACGCTCGGTGCCATCAACATTGTGACCACGGTGCTCACCCAGCGTGCCCCTGGCCTTCGGCTCGGCAATGTAGCCCCGTTCGTTTGGGCCTCGTTTGTGACCGCGGGAATCACCCTGATCTCCGCACCAGTCTTCGCTGCTGGCCTGCTTGTTACCTTCGTCGATCGGCACTGGAACTCCACCCTTTACGCTTCCGACGGGTTCTCCCGGGTTTATACCCACACGCTCTGGTTCTTCGGCCGCCCCGATGCATTGCTGTTGCTTTTGCCGGCTTTGGGAATCGCCAGCCAAATTGTCGCCAACACCGCAGGCAAATCGTTGCTCGGTGGACCGGTAGACAAAATTCTTCTTTCGTTCTTCGGAGTGCTCACCCTCGGTGCCTGGGCCGGAGGCGATTCGTTGCTTAGCGCCGTGGTGCAACCAACCTCCACCTGGCTCACGGGCCTCATTTTGATTCCAGCCGGTTTGCTTGTTCTGCTTTGGTTGGGCACGCTCGCCACCAAAATCAAACCAACGCCGGGCCTGCTGTTCGTTGTGGCTCTCATTGTGATGCTCGGCCTGGCCGCGATCAATGTGCTGGTCGCTGCGGTACGAGGCGTAACCGATCCATCCCTGCAGGAAGTGTGGCGAGTCAACCAGACATCGCTCATGCTCACCGCCGTCCCCTTGGTCATGGCGCTGGGCGGTTTGGTTGAGTTTGCACCCATCGTTTGGGGGCGCAAAACCTTGCAGCCCCTCGTTGGTTTAGCTGCACTTGCTGGTTTAGGTGGCGGAGTTCTTGCCGCTCTTGGACATGCAGGAATTGCTTACAAATCAAATGTTGGTGATTCGGGTACCGCCGGCGCGATCGTTGCCTTCGTTGGTGGACTCTTGCTCGCCGCAGCCGTTGCCATCACCGTGCTGAACCTGTTGGGCAGCATCGTGGGCGGTAAAGGCGAAACAGTGGAAGCCTCAATTTCGTCCGGTGAACTCACGGAGGTTGTCGCCTAATGGCTACGCCCGCACTATCAACTGGCCTTAGCGCCGAAACTGGCACACCCGCTCGGAGCGGAACCCCAGCCCTTGTTGGCACCGTTTGTGCACTGGCCGCAGGCGCCATGTTCACCACCGGTGTCACCTCGGCCTACCTCAGCGTGCGAAACGCCACGGGCGCTGCGGAATTCGTGCCAGTCGCCATGCCGTTCAACAACTACGTAGCCGTCATGATCGCATCCACCCTAATCCTGGCCTCGATTGCGGCAGGGTGGGCGGTCACCTCAATGCGTCTGGGAAACCGTCGCTATGCCTCCACCGGCTTTGGGTTCGCCGTGTTTATGGGAATCGCTGCGCTGAACTTGATCTGGTTCTTGGGAGTAGACGCAAAACTGGCTGTAGACACCGGCGCCTACACCGTCTTGTTTTACGCAATGCTGGCCACTGCCGTCATCATGGTGGCCGGAGGGATCGTAAGCTCGCTTACTGGTTTGGCTCGGGTGCTTGGTGGACAAGCCACGGCACGCCAGCCGCAGTACGCCTTAGCCAGCGCGTGGGGTCAACACTTAGCACTCGCCTCCTGGTTCGCCATCTACATGACGGCTTACTGGCTCAAGTAACCGGCTCGCACGAAAGAAATAATCATGCTGAACCTTGGATCAAAAACATTTTTCGGAGCCGGAACGTTCTGTCTCTTGATGGCCATTGGGTACTCGTTCGTCTCCTCTGACTACTCCGGTGCGGTCTTGCTCCTTGTAGCTGCAGCCGGTCTTGTCGCCGTTGGTGCCGCAAGTCTTACCGCTACAGGCACCGCAGAGCGTTTCGTGGACACCCCGGCAGTACTTCCCTCGGCTGACACTCCTTCGATCGCACCATTCGCTGCGGCTTTGGGCGTTGGGGTTGTAGGTCTTGGTGCTGCACTTGGTGCGCCAGCGCTGATAGCTGGTTTGATAGTGCTGGCAGTAGGTGCCGCCATGTGGTTCTCCGCTTCTTGGCGCTCCCATCCCGAACACGTTTCCTCGATCAGCCCCCGCATCTCCGACCGGTTTTCGCTTCCGTTTGGTATGCCGGCGATCCTGTTGGTTCTCATCGTGGGCACGGCATTCGCCGTTTCCCGCACGCTGCTCGCTGTTTCAAAGAACGGCGCGCTGGTGGTTTTGGTGGTTGCATCCCTGGCGATCTTTGGTGGCGGCTTCCTTATGGCCTCAAAGTCAAACAAAGGCGGCCTCATAAAGATCATGGCGGTCGTGGCAGCGATCTCAATCGCCGTGATGTTCATCGTTGGACAGTCTGCTGGCTCCCGCAAGTTTGAAAAGCATGGCGAGGAGCACAGTGCTGAAGTAGGAGCTGAAGTAGGAGCTGAAGGTGGAGCCGAACATGGAGCAGAGGGTGGAGCCGAATCCGGTGGCGAAGCTGATCACAGCACCGAAAAGGCTGGCGCCACGGCTGAACCATGATGCGTAGCGGCGGCAAACGATGGCTGTTCGGCGCAGTAGCTGGAGCCCTCGTCTTGCTCGGCGGGATTGCCTGGCTCTTGCAGCCCGTGAAGCAACCCGTATCGTTCGCCACAGTATCGGCTCCCTCAATTGACCTACCGAACATCAACGGAACTGAACGAATACGGCTTGAGTCGTACCTCGGGCGTCCCGTGGTCGTGAACTTCTTCCTCTCTGATTGCATTCCCTGTAGAACCGAACTTCCAATGCTCCAAGCCGCAGCCACTCTTCACGCCCCCAACGTCACCTTTCTTGGAATCAACTCCGAGCGAGCTGCAGATGGTCGCGCCTTCGTAAAAAAAATGCGGTTGGATTTCCCGGTTGGATCGGACCCAGATAACGCCGCAGCGGAAGCCTTTGGAGTGATGGCTAACCCTTCAACGTTTTTCATCGACTCGACCGGGGTAGTGCGCAGCCGAGTTTTGGGTGCCATCTCTGCAAAAGAACTAGAACGTCGCATTAACGCCGTGAGCGATAGGTAATTTCATGATTTTTCGTAGCATTCCGTCTTTTTCATTTTTTGCGTACCGCGCTGCAACGCGAGAGGCTTAGGTCCGTGGGTTTTCGTCGTAGTTCTCGATTGTTTGCTGTAGCTGGCCTAACCACGGCCACGATGTTCCTTTCTGCGTGTATCAAAAACGCGCCGCAGGACACCTTTTCGCCTGATGGCCCCAGTACTCGACGGGTTCACAGCCTCACGAAACCGGTGTTTCTGATCGCGGGAATTGTTGGCGTCTTTGTTTACGCCCTCATCGCCATTTGCATAGTGAAGTTCCGCCGCCGAGACGATCTTCACGTTCCTGTGCAGGTGCACGGCAACACCAAGCTTGAGCTCTTCTGGGGCGCGATGCCAGCCGCTCTGCTCGCCGTTGTGGGTGTCTTCAGCGTCGGTGAAATTTTCAAGCAGGCCGAAGAACCAAAAGACTCGATCGAAATCACCGTTATTGGTCATCAGTGGTGGTGGGAGTATCACTACCCTCCCGTGGGACAAAGCAAGCTCAATCCCCAACACGTAACGATTGATGATCCTGCCGATATTGATGCTGCTGAGCTGGCCGGTCGTGAACCTCGCAAACTTGCCAACGTGGTTAAGGAATCCGGCCCGGTCATCGTGACCGCCAACGAACTGCACGTGCCGGCCGGGCGGAACATTCGCCTCCTCATTACCTCCACCAACGTGATGCACAACTGGTGGGTTCCGAAGTTGGCGGGCAAGCTCTACGCAATCCCCGGCAAGTTCAACCGGCTTACGCTTGATTCGGATCCCGAAGATGCGGGCAAGACCTTCTACGGTCAATGTGCTGAGTACTGCGGCACTTCACACGCCAACATGCGCTTCAAGGTGAAGGTTGATTCGCCGGCAGAATACGAAGCTTGGCTCGCCGCCCAAACCGCAGCCCCACTTGAGCCAACCACTGCTGCGGCTAAGGCTGGCAAGTTGTTGTTCGAAGGAACCGGCGGCTGTACAACGTGTCACTGGATGGACACCTCAAAGACCAACCAGTACGAGATTGAAAAAGATTCCGAAGGCGAAGATGCCACCGTGGTAAAGATCGGCCCGAACCTTGCCCATATTGGTTCACGTGCCCACATCGCTGGTGCGATTGCCGAGCTCAACACCAAAAACCTCAAGGCTTGGATCCGCAATCCTCAAGAGTTCAAGCCGGGCTCGAAAATGGTCGTCCGAAAGTTCAACGAAGACGAAGTGAACAACCTTGTCGCCTACATAGAGTCGCTCAAGTAGCCATGAACCTCGTACCGTTTTTTCCCCCCGTTAGTACCTCAGCTGTTCACCCGAGCGGAGTTTCGTCATGGCAATAGTTCTTCGTCCTCCCACAACCACAGCGCTTCTTGAAGCTTCTCCTACGGTCACCCGTCCGGCTGACCCGGGGCTTCTCCGCCGGCCGGTGGAATCAGAAAAAGGGTTGTGGTCATGGATCACCACGGTTGACCACAAACGCATCGGCATCATGTATGGCATTGCGTCGCTGTTCTTTTTTGTGGTCGGTGGCGTTGAAGCGTTGGTTATTCGCTTGCAGTTGGCTCGCCCAAACGGCACGGTCATCTCCGCCGACGTGTACAACCAGATGTTCACCATGCACGGCACCACCATGGTGTTTCTCGTGGTTATGCCTCTCTCCGGCGCTTTCTTCAACTACTTCCTGCCACTGCAGCTTGGCGCACGCGACGTAGCCTTCCCACGCTTGAACGCCTTCTCGTGGTGGGCGTACCTGTTCGGCGGAATCTTCATCTACTCCTCAATGTTCCTCGGCGGTATGCCCAATGGTGGTTGGTTCGGTTACGCCCCCAACACCTCGGTCACATTCTCGCCCGGCCATAACATTGACTTCTGGATTTTCGGGCTCCAGATCCTTGGTATCGGTTCAACCGTTTCTGCGGTCAACTTCATTGTGACCGTCATAAATATGCGTGCCCCGGGTATGTCGCTCATGCGGATGCCAGTGTTTTCGTGGATGACCTTCGTTGCTTCATTCCTGATGCTCTTCGCCATGCCGATCATCACCGTGGCCTTGGTGCTGTTGAGCT
>JAYSVF010000004.1:0-2480 GCA_043718695.1 Acidimicrobiia bacterium
AGATAAACGCGAGCTCGCAACACGGTCGGCATTGGTGTGTTCACATACCTCGGACGCAGCAACGCATCAACTTGTTCAGGCGTGGTCGCTTCAGTTTCGTCGTCATCGGGTTGCAGTTTGAACTCCCAGCGACGATGGCGGTAGGGGAGCGGCACCATCAAAATCGGCTGCTTCGGATCGCAATACACGGCAGAGTAGGGGGCATTGAGATCGTCATCGCACACATCGATTACTAACCATTTCACCGGGGCGGTCTCGCCCAGCATGGTGACGTTGAGGAGTTGGCGGATACCGCTTCGACCCCCGTCGGCCCCCACGACGAACTTGGATCGCACCGTTGTGGTTTGGCCAGAGGAAGTGTTCGTGATCGTTGAGGTTGTGCCTGTTGCGTCTTGCGTTACGGTGTTGAGTTCGCAGCCGAATCGTGTTTCTACGTGCGCATATCGTTGAACGCCGCGTTGTAGGGTCGCTTCGAACATCGGTTGTAAAAATAGGTTTCGTCGGGGCCAACCGAATGGCTGCGCACTGGGCTTCACATGCGCAAAGCACCGCCCCCACGACGTGTAATACCGAATTGGGGTGTTCTGCACCGTATCGGCCAAAACGTCGTCGATCAGGCCAATGGTTTGACAGGTGCGCAACGATTCATCGTCAATCCCTACGGCCCGGGGAAAGGCAATCGCCTCGGTATCACGCTCAACAACCAGCGTTCGAATGCCGTACAACCCCAGCAAATTGGCGGTAATCAACCCGCAGGGCCCGGCACCAACCACCACCACGTCGGTATCAAAATGTTCACTGCTGTAGCAGTACTGGTTTCCATGCGCCCGCTACCTTACCGGCCACTTGACACAAGTGTCAGATTTGACCAGGGTGCGCTGATCTACGGGAGCTGCGTGAACAGCGTTGACATTGTGCCTAGGGAGCGGAGCATGTCGTTGAGGTGGGTGCAGGTGGAGATGCCGGAGAATTCGGCGGTTACGTGGGAACGGACTTCGGCGAGGGGCAGGCCGATTACTCGTTGTGCGCTCGCTGCGGCACCGGGGCATTCGGGGCCGGGGATTACGTGGGGCGTGGCGGTGATGACGGTGATGACGCCTTGGGAATCGAGGGTGCCGGTGATGCCGTATTCGTGCACAACGGATTGTCGGCCATCGGGCTCAACGAAGGAATCGCGGAAGAAAATGTCGAGGGCATAACCGTCGGTGGGATCCTCAAGTGCCGTGATGTCGAGACGACGGTGGCGGCGCATTGCTCCGAGGGCCAATGGTGGAAACTCGTGCCAGGCAAGAGGGTCGGTATCGCCGAACAGTGTTGGGGCAAGTGGGCCTTCACCCATGTAAGGGACATCATCTTCGATGATCGCTTGGGCCATCACACCACCGGATTTCCAGCCCGTGCAAACATCGACTTGAGGGCGACGTTTTTCCGATGACGGGCTTGGCTCAATCAAACCTTGGCGAAACAGTGCTGAACCGGCAATCAACGCAGCGGCCGGAACATCATCAAGAACTTGCACCAGCAGCGAACCGCAAGAAACTTCTTCAGGGAAATAGACGCCGAGCATCTTGCGAAGTTTGCCCGTCGCAGGTACCCCAATGAGTAGTTGAGCAGCATCGTGCTGGCCCTCGTCGGCACCAGGGATCTCGATGGCTGAAACTAAGCGGGCATAGTGATCGACTTCGATGGTTGCTTCGGTTTGATCTAAGACGATTGATTCAATTGACGAATCGGAAGAATCGGAATAGCCGGTGAGATTGGTGAGTAGGTCGCGTCCGACTCCGTGGAGAACAAGGACTCCGAGTGAGGGGAACGTGATGTCGAGAGTCGTTGTCCGACGTATTGATCGTGGGACTCGTGGGGGCGTGCCTTGCGATGGCCCAGCCGTTCCTGGCCAAATCGGGCGGTCCTCGGGATTCGGTGCCGAGCGGACGGCAACCGTGCCGCGCGCCGTTAGAGCGACGGGCTGCGAAGTTGCCGTTCGGGCGATCGCTGAGTGAGGGGTTTCGTGCGACGGTGTTGACATGAGAACGACAAGCCTGGTTGGTCGATCGGGCACCGTCAACTCAACACGTGCCGACGTGACCAACGCAACGCCTGAGCAAGTTGGGCCGTTTGGCAGGTGCCGGTAGGGTTCTTGACATAGTTGTCAAAAATGCACAAGGGCCCGAAACGGGGTGGAGGAAGGCGCTTCGGGCGCTGCGTTTCCGCGACTTCCGCCTCATCGCCATCGGCAACATGGTTTCTGAAATGGGCACCTGGATGCAATACGTGGCTCTTGGCTGGGTGGCTCGGGAACTCACCTCGGACACGTTGCTGATCTCGATTGTGTTCGGGGTCCAGTGGCTTCCGTACTTGGTGCTTTCACCGATTACCGGCGTGATTGCCGACCGACTGGATCGTCGCAAGATCATCTTTTGGGGCAATATCGCCATGATCCTCCCAGCGCTCGCCTTGGGTCTGATGATCCAAACCGAGCG
>JAYSVF010000031.1:0-5476 GCA_043718695.1 Acidimicrobiia bacterium
AAGGAAGAAGCTCAAAGCTGAGGACATCGTCCATTGTGCATTCGGTCCCCTCGATTCGGGAACTCAACAAGGCTTCCTGCCTCACATACATGGCAAGAAAAAGGTCAGCGTCGGGGAGGGTGCGGGCGAGGCCGTCGAGTCGACCTACCTCAGTGTCGGCATGCGACAGAAGGCTAATCAGGGGCTGGTCGAGTTTGATCTCAGGGATCGGCGGAAGGTCGACTGGCTCGAAAGCCCGGTATCCTTCGAGTTGCTTGATGTAACGACCGGCTCGTGGATTCGATTTCACGCGTACCTCTGTGTTCCAAACGCGTCTAGAGAACGGTATTCCACGGATGAGCGAAATTGTGGATTACAGGCCTTCAAACAGCAGCTGTATTCCACGATCGTGGAATACAGCAGACAAAAGAAGAATCATATTCCACGAAATGACTGTTTTGTGGAATAAGCGCAACCCAGCAGTTGGTTTCGTGTCGCGTTGGTGGGTCGATTGGCTGAACTAAGCGAAGATCTCGTTGACGCTTTATCGTTGTGGTGAACCGCTCCCGCCACAACGATTCAAGCGCGGCCATCTACGTCTTCGACTATTTCTATTCGATGCTGAGCTCGAAGGTGGTTTCGGCCCCACTTTCGGCACTGCCTTCGCCGATGACGATCTCGTAGTCGCCGGTGTTGGGGAGCACAACGGTGAGAGGCTCAGGAAGTAGGCCGTTGCTCACCACCCGCTTGTTGTTCGAGCCGGTGCGAAACTGCAGGGCAATTTGGCGATTCTTACCGCTCGGAATGCCGAGGGTGGCAATGGTGAGCTTCTGTCCAACCTTGGCGGTAAACCACCCGGTTCGTGTGCCATCGGAAGCAAACACGAGGGCCGACTTTGTACCGTCGAGAAAGCGAATCTGTTTGTCGCCTTCAACGATACGTGGGAGCGACGTTCGGGCGATTGGCTGCTCGGCGTCGGCCCAACCAATCACCCCGCGATCAAGGTCGATCATCGCCCTGCGCAGAATGGCTTCTCCCGAATCTAACGAACCGTTGCTCAGCAACTGGATGCTCCACAGGGTTTTGTTGTTCATGAGGAGGTTGTCGATCCGTACATCGAAACCGGGGGTAGTGGCCAGAGTTTGAGCAACGCCGCCTTCTCCAACTCGCACGATGGCCACGGCTGAGGTTGCGCGGGGCGCTGCATCGACCGACTTACTTTGCGATTGCCCATCCGCCTTGCTGACCGATTTGCCAGCAGATTTGGCGTCCAGCTCGGAGTTCGACTTGGGATCGGGTTGGATTAGCTTGCTTGGAGACTTGGAAAGATCACCCGGCGCAACCTTGGCATCCGGGATTGTTGGAACGGCAGAAGTTTTGCCGGTGAGTGCAGCATCGTGATTGATAAGTACGGCTAGTTCTTTTTGACCGTCGGCTTCAAGGTCAATGTCGATCGCCGAAGCCAGCGTGAGCCGACGTTGATCAATCGAAGAAACGGCCATACCATCGCGAAAGATCAGTTCCTCGGGTTGATCCTTGAGCTGAGTAGACGGCAGGCTCACGCGAAGTTCACCGACGAACGGAAAGTCTGAAGTTGGCGCAGTGACAACGATGGGAACCGTGGGAGAAGCAACTTCGATCGGTACGTTCTTCGGTGGTGCCTCAGCCTGGTTCGAAATGACCGACGCACCAAACACGAGTGATCCGGCAAAAGCAATCGCACCCCCAATGGCCGCGAACGGCGCAAACCGGCGCTTCGGTGCACGGGTGCGGGCAGGGCTCAGGAACTGTTGCGGTGGTGTTGCCTTGGCCGACGGAACCGCATCGGCATGTGTTCTGTATGCATAGTTTGCGGCCGCCGTGTCGAGTTGTTGTGCAGCGCGAGCTAGCCGTGCTTCAACTGAATTTGGGTTGTCTGAAGCAGAATTCAGATTGTTGGGATTCGGTTGATCGTTCATTGCTCCTCGCTTTCCAGTTGGCGGCGCAGCGTTGCTAGGCCTCGGTGGACGTGATTAGTAACTGCGCTTACGGAACACTCCAGTGCTTCGGCTACCTCGGCATAGGTCCATTGGTGGCCGTGCACCATCAACACCGAAACTCGCTGCGCTTCGCTTAACGAGCTCAACGAATTGAACAAAGACGAGTCTTCATCGAGATGCCAACGCTCAGGAAATTTCGAGGGAAAGCTCGTCCGCCGCAACCAACGATGATGGGGCCGGGCCGAAGATTGCGCCACCCGATACAAATAGCCGACGGGGTTTTCCATGGCTTGCAATTTCGCCCAGTTTTGCCACGCCCACGCCATGGATTCTGCGTGAATGTCACCGCCCGCTTCGACCCCGTAACGGGCGGTCATGATCCGCCGTAAACGAAGCCCGTCGACACGGACGAATTCAGCGAATTGCTGCGCCGATTCATCGACCGCACGAGGTCGCTTGCGTAGGGATTCGGCGTTCATGGTCGCACGTATTCTTGCCGCCGCCCGGGCCGAACGCATCACATCTTGACAAGAACTTCGGCTAGCTACCGTAAACGTCGACCCATCAGGCACATGTTCTAGAAAGCCCGATCCAACAGACTTCCTTTCACCGAATCAAAAGAAGCCAGAGTTTCTTGGGTAAGCGCGTCAGTGCAAAGTGATCGCACGGATTGAACGGGCCAGTCCGCCGGCTCTAGGGCAGGCAGAGATTGACCGATGTGACGAAATGTGCTCCCTAGCGTTTCATTCCGTCACAACACCCGGACACATCTGACTCGGAAGACCATCAGCAGACGAATGACTCATCGGCCGAATGACTAGTCGGCAAAGGCGCGGACTCTCGCTGCGAGTGACGGCAGCATTCTGCGGGCGATGGTTGGATGCTCGTCAAGCAGTTGGTTGAACTCTTGCTGTGAGGCGACCATGACCGTCATCGGTGAAGTTGCCGTCACGGTAGCGGTCCGGCGCCCGCCATCAAGTAGTGACAATTCGCCCTGGTAGTCGCCCGGACCAACATCGGCCACGTGCACCCCCTCGTGTTCCACCGAAGCGGTGCCCGAAACGATTATGAAGAACTCATGCCCAATGGCCCCCTCGCGAGCGAGGCGCGCTCCAGCGGGGACATCAACCTCGGAGAGCAGCGCGCGCACGGCCTCGCGCTCCTTGAGTGACATCGTGGCGAACAACGGAACGTTCGAAAGATGATCGTCGAGAGCGGCATGATGGCGCATAGAACCCTCCAAGTTGTACGTACGTTGAACACTACACCGAGGTGGGACTTTCTCCTAGCGCTAAAAACTCCGCTTGGCACGAAGACTATCGGTGTGCCCTATCCGACCCGGGAAGTGGGGGATCGGCGTGCCTGCGGAATTCCTTGCGAATCTCTACGGAAGGCGCTTCGGTTCGAGTGAAGGGGCCCGCCAAGGCCGGGGAAGCTCTAGTGCGTGTTCGCGCAAGTAATTACGCAGTGATTTCGGCGTGGATTCTGCGATGTTGCTGGGAATCGGGATAAACACTGCGCAGGAATTGCGCGTCCTGGACTAGGACAGGCTGTCGAGGACTTCTTGGGTGTCGGCTCCCAGTTTGTTGGCGGAACGCATTGGTGGGTTCCAGCCGCTGAACGAAACCGGGTTGCTTACCAACTGGAAGGGCTTTTCATCGGGTCCAACGGGCATGTCCACGAACGCGCCCGCAGCAATCGCCTGAGGATCACTCAGCACATCAACAATCGAGTTGATCGGAGCCCACCAAACATCGTGCGCGTCGAAAGCGGCAGTGAGATCATCAAATGTGTACGTACGGAAAATACGGTCTAACTCAGTGACGACGGCTTCGGCATTTTTCCCTCGCAAAACCGCATTGGCGAACAGCGGGTCATTGAGTTCGGGTGGATTGCCAAGTGCACGTAGCAATGGGGGCCAGTGGCGATCTTGTTCGAGACCGAGCATCCAAACGCCACGCCCATCGGTGGGATTGCCGTGCTCATCGAGCGGTCCGCCGCCGGTGGGGTAGCAGTTGACCAGTGGTGAAGGGATCTTGGTGCGGGGGCGCGTGCGCTGGATTCGTCCGAAAACCTGACGGGTTCCAATATCCCAACCGTTCACGTAGATACCGGTTCGCAGCAGCGAAATATCAACCACACGACCCTCACCGGTTTTCTCGCGATTGAGCAGCGCAGCACAAACCCCAGCGACGCCGGTGATTGCAGTGACATGATCGCCCACTCCCGATTTGAGGATCGGGGGCATTTCACCGTCGACTGCATGGCTGTGAGCGAGTGACGATCGGGCCCAAAATGCGCCTGCGTCATAACCGGGGCGGTCTCGATCGGGGCCATTCAATCCATAACCAGTGACCGAGGTGTAAATCAACTTCGGAAACCGCGCCGTAACGGCTTCGTGATTGAGTCCCATTTTGGTGAGCGCAGGAATTCGTAGGTTGGTCACAAACACGTCCGCCGTGGCCAGCAGCCGATCCATCTGTACACGAGCTTCTTCAGTGGCAAGATCCAAAACCACGCAACGCTTGCCCCGGTTGTCGAGTTCGTAAGGGGGAACGCGATCCTGTTCTACTCCAACCGCTCGAAACATCGCCCGCATGGGATCACCAACCGGGGCTTCAACCTTGATTACATCCGCTCCCCAATCGCTCATGATCCCGCCAATCGCCGGACCAGCAACCCAAATAGCCAACTCAACAACGCGATATCCATTCAGCACCCACCCAGTCCACCCCCGTCGGCCCCCAATAGCAAGTCGGGGTAGACCAAGTTGGGTAACGGAGGGACCCTGGAGCCCAGACCCGATCCGGCCGGTCCCGCAAGGCGGATGGAAACCCGTGCTCCAACCTCGTTTTGCGTCACTAACGCCCCTCTTTTGACTGGCCCGATTAAAAATGTGCCACTGATGGCGCAACTCTTCTCGACTTCTCCTAAGCCCAGGGTGGATATTGGTCACGGTCGGGTGACATTGGGCTGTTCGCTATCCCAAGCGTTCAGCCCACCCCTACATTGTCTTCATGGCTTTTAACGATGTGGTCGAGCAGTTGGTGCGTGCAGGGATTGGCAGCCCCTTGCCTCTTCCGTTGAGTGCCGGGATTGTCTTGCTGGAAACGAAAGGTCGGGTAAGTGGCAAACCACGAAACATGCCGCTTCTGACCCAACGAATTGGTAACAGTCTGATCGTTTCCACCGTTCGCGCCTCCTCGCAGTGGGTTAGAAATCTCGAAGCCGACGATGCCCCTCGGGTGGTGCTCAATGGCAAATCTCGTTCGGTGAAGGCCAGAGTACGCCGTGTCGGTGATTGGACTGTCGTGCGCTTGGATTTGGCGTAATCGAGCCGATCCAAAGGCCATTCCTCACGCTGTGACCGTTCTGTCCCCGAGTTTCCACGTGCGGTGATTCGTTTGCGCCCATACCTAGGTAATGCATGAGTGCCCCAAAAGGTTCCACATTTCGATCGCCAGACCGAGGTATCGAAAACTTCTGCGCTATCTCACGCAGGGTAGGGAATCTTTACC
>JAYSVF010000301.1:0-17615 GCA_043718695.1 Acidimicrobiia bacterium
CCGGGCGGCACCAGCAACCACGACTGACGGGTGATGTTGTCCTTCGCATTGGCAATCAGTCCACCCCATGAGGCACGAGGCGCCCGAGGACCAAAGCCCAGGAATGCCAAGCTCGACTGGATCAGCACGGTGATAGAGGCAAGCAACGAGGCCTGCACAATCACCAAGCTGGAGATGCGCGGCAGGAGGTGCCGGAAAATGATTTGGCGTTTCGACAACCCAGAAACTTGCGCGGCTGAAACAAACAGTTCTTCTCGCGTCGTCATGGTGACGCCTCGAACCAAACGCGACAACGACGAAGAGAAGATCACCCCAAGCGTTCCCATGGCCACCACAACATTGAACGGGAACACCGAATACACAACAAGGAGAATGATCAGCGCAGGAATCGAAAACAAGATTTCGGCAAAGCGCTGAATAAGGACATCGACCTTCCCGCCAAGGAAACCAGCACACAGCCCGAGCGTGACCCCAAGGAGCACGGCCACGGTTAGAGCAACAATGCTGCCCCAGGCCGTCCAACGCGTGCCGTGAACAATGCGGGCGAAGAGATCACGGCCGAGTTCGTCGGTACCGAGAAAATGGCCTTTGGCTCCGGGACCAAGAAGAATCCCAAACAGATCCTGTTCCTGGGGGTCCTTGCCAGTGAACAGTTTCGGGAAGAATGCTGCCATGGCGATGATGAGCAACCAGGCTCCGGAGATTACGGCTGCAGGTTTGCCGAGCAATCGTCGAGCAAAACTTTTCTGTGTGTACGTACCACCGCTCATCGGACACGCACCCTTGGATCGAGGAACGAATAACTGATATCAACGAGCAGGCCAATCACAATGACGAAGAGACAGAAGTACACAACCGCACCCTGCACGATGGGCAGGTCACTCCCGGCGGCCGCATCGACGGCGAGCGATCCAAGCCCATCAAAGGCTTTGATCTTTTCGATCACCACAGCTGCTCCGATTAGCGCAACAGCGTTAATGCCAAGAAGCGTGACGAGCGGAATCGCCGCGTTTTTGAGCGCGTGACGATAGAGCACCGATCGCCTTGGCATCCCGTTGGCCTGCATCACCCGAACGAAGTCTTTGCCCAGCGCATCGAGCATCGAATCACGTGTTTGTTTGGTCATTGACGCAATGGGGCCAACGGAGATTGCCAGTACCGGAAGCACAAGTGCGCGCAGCCAAGCAGTTGGCGAATCGGTGATTCCTCGGAAGCCGATTGCCGGAAAGAGCCTCCACTTCACCGAGAACCATTGCGTGAGAATCAGCACAAGCCAGAAACCCGGAATCGCTAGGCCAAGAAGAGAAAACACACTCACCGCGCGGCCTGAACTTCCACCTTTCACGGCTGAAAACACCCCAAGTGATATACCGGCAATCGTCACAACGAGAAGTGATACCGCAACTGTGGAGACCGTCGTCGGCACACGAGAGTTCAACAGACTCCTCACCGGGACACCCTGAGCAAAGGTGATCGAGGTCCCGAAATCTCCACGCACGGCACGCGATACCCAACTTCCGTATCGCGTGATCATCGGGCGATCGAGCCCCAGTTCGGTGCGAACTTCAAGCACGCGGGCCTCATCGGCGTAGGGCCCGGCGACGATTCGAGCCGGATCGGTCGGTGAAAGCGAGACCAGAACGAACGAGAAGAACGAAACGAGAAACAACATTGGGACGGCGAAGGCAAGCCGTTTGAGAATTAATCGACCCATCGGCCGCGCAGTTCTGTCCTGAGGGTGCTGCCTCGATGGCATCCCTGGCGAATATTCGGCGTGTGCACGGCAAAACCATCCTTGTTTTCGGCGGCCCGGCTGAAACCGGCTTGTGTGACTGAAAGCACTATACACAAACTTCACACGACTGTGCGAATTTCATTTTCCGCTTAAGGTAATCCCCATGACCGCAGCACGCAAATCCCGCGGCCCCTATGCCAATGCAACGTTCCAGCGAGAGAAAATTCTCCAAGGAGCCTTAGAATATTTCGGGCAAAAGGGATACTGGGGCTCCTCGGTGCGAGACATCGCCGACCATGTCGGGATGAGCCAAGCCTCGATGCGCCACTACTTCGGCACCAAAATCGAGCTACTTACCGCCGTTCTCGAAGAGCGAGATCTTGTTTCCCGCGAAGCGGCCGGTCGGGCAGAGTTAGTGACCGGTTCGCACCTGGGCGGAATGATCCAGATCGTGGCCGATAACGCCCAGCAGCCCAATATCGCGCGGCTGTTTACGATCCTTTCGGCCGAGGCCACAAGCGAGGACCATCCGGCGCACGAGTTCTTCCGGGCTCGCTACGAACGGGTGGCGGGCGAGGTGAAGGACATGCTCCAAGGAGCAATCGACGGCGGAGAGATTCGATCCGATATAGATATGGATCGGGCCGCCCGAGTTGTCTTGGCCACCATGGCGGGGTTGCAGTTGCAGTGGCTCTTGGACTCGAGCGTGAATATGCCTGAGCTTTTTCGCGACCAAGTCACTCGTTACCTCGGATGGGTTGAAGCGTAAGACGCCCTTTTTTTAATTTCACACGTTCGTGCGAAATTAGCTACACTCCTCCCACGCCACTATGACGGTGAACACAACGCGTTCGAGAAATCGAGGCAACGTGGATGACCGAAAGACGCACAGGGAGAATCGAACATGGCCGGACTGAGCAAACTTGTCACCTGGACGAACAGCCGTAGGCAAGAAAGCCTTAACGGACCGTGGAGTTCCATCATTGATGTGTACGACGTAGGCGCGAGCGGTCCATTCGGCGGTGACGAATTCTTCGCTGAGATGTTTGGGTTTCCCGGAGACCGAGGTCGACACTCTCCCGGCCGTCGAGCCGAGTATGACTTCAACACCTCAGACCCCATCGAAGTTCCGGGCGATTGGAACACGCAGTACGAACGCTTCCACTTCTACGAAGGATCGATGTGGTTCCGTCGGCGTTTCAAGGCCAATCCAGCCTTAGAGCCCAACCGACGCACCGTGGTCCATTTCGGTGCGGCCAACCATTCCACCTGGGTCTACCTCAACGGAAAAAAGCTGGCCGAACACGAAGGTGGTTATGGCCCGTTTTGCGTGGAGCTCACCGAGCATCTGCGCGACAACGAGGAGAACTCCCTTATCGTCCGCGTAAACAATCAGCGCACGGCTGAAGCAATCCCCACCACCCGTACTGATTGGTTCAACTACGGCGGCCTCACCCGCGATGTGACACTGTTCGATCTTCCGGCAACCTTTATCCGCGATGCCGTAGTGCAACTCAGTGCAGACACACCCGACACGGTGCAAGTACAGGTTTGGCTCGACGGGCCCGAAGCTATCCAAGACGTTTCCGTGACAGTCGGCGACCTAACGCTGGGCACTTTGCGGACGGGCGCTGATGGCTTCGGAGTGGCAACGTTTGCTGAACCAGCTTCGCTGACCCGATGGTCGACCAGCAATCCTGCGCTCCACAACGTAACGGTTGCCACCACGACCGACAGCGTGAGCGATCGCATCGGGTTCCGCACCGTAGCAACCTCGGGAACCAAGATCCTGGTAAACGGTGAGCACACGTACCTTTCGGGGATCTCCCTGCACGACGAAGCCTTGGGCGATCCGGCACGCCGCATGAAAACTGCCGACGAAGCAAGGGCGTTGTTGCAGCATGCCAAAGATCTCGGCTGTAACTTCGTGCGGCTTGCCCACTACCAACACAACGAACACACCGTCCGCGTTTGTGACGAACTTGGACTCATGGCCTGGGCTGAAGTTCCGGTGTACTGGGGTATCGACTGGGATAACCCAGCAACCCTAGAGAATGGCAAATCACAGCTAAGCGAACTTATCGAGCGCGACCGGAACCGGGCTTCAATCATCTTGTGGTCGGTAGCCAATGAAACACATCCGCAAGAGAACCGCACCGCGTTCCTCCGAACCCTCGTCGCCCACGCTTGCGACCTCGACAACACCCGGCTCATCACCGCTGCACTGTTCAGTCATCCAGAAGGTGCCGACGTGCTGGACATGACCACGGTTTCGCATCATTGGGTTATTGACGATCCACTGGGCGAAGATCTCGATGTGCTCGGCATCAACGAATATCACGGTTGGTACTACGGAACCTTTGAGGCCATGGCCCAAACCACCTGGACATCGACGTATGACAAACCCGTGATCGTTTCGGAGTTCGGTGCCGATGCTAAGGGCGGATTGCATGGTGCACTTGACGAATCGTGGACCGAGGAATTCCAGGCCGAGGTGTACCGCCACCAACTCGCCATGCTTTCCCGCGTGCCGTTCCTTGCTGGTACCACACCGTGGATTCTCAAAGACTTCCGGGCCCCGTTTCGCCTGCTGCCCGGAATTCAAGATGGCTTCAACCGCAAAGGCCTCATCGACAATGACGGAAACCATAAGCTGGCCTACGATGTCCTTCGTGACTGGTACGCCGAACGCAAAGTACAGAAGGCTTAGTCCATGAGTGACACTCCTGGCACTTCTGATGCTCCCGCTGATCTCTACGCATCGCGAACACTCGATCGCACCACCGACGTTTCCGCATTCCGTCTCGATGGCCGCGTCGCTGTGGTTATCGGCGGCACTGGCGTCCTGTGCGGCAACATTTCTGAGACGCTGGCCAGGGCTGGCGCAACAACGGTCATCGTTGGCCGCGACCAGTCAAAGGCCGATGCGATTCTCGAACGTATGCACGCAGAGGGTTCGCAAGGTTCGTTTGAGGTCTGCGACACAACGTCACGCGAACAACTCCAGTCGCTGGTTTCCCGAGTAGTTACTAAACACGGGCAAATCGACGTGCTAATCAACGGTGCTGGAATCAACGCCGCGACGCCGTTCCTTGATGTGCCCGACGAAGAACTCGAGCGAATCGTGCTCACCAACCAGTTGGCGGTTTTTCGGGCATGCCAGGAGTTCGGTCATTACTTCGTAGAACGTGCGACCGCGACCGGCGTTGGTGCCAGCGTGATCAACATTGGCAGTGCATCGGGCCTCACGCCGCTGTCGCGAGTGTTTACCTATTCCATGACCAAGGCCGCCGTCCACAACCTCACCAAAAACTTGGCTCGCGAATGGGGCCCGCTCGGTATTCGTTGCAACGTGTTGGTGCCCGGATTTTTCCCGGCTGAACAGAACCGCAAAATCCTCTCTCCCGATCGAGTCGCCTCAATCCTTGGCCACACCCCCATGGGCCGCTTCGGCGAAATCGATGAACTCGGTGGCGCGGCCCTCCTCCTCGCCAGCGACGCCGGACGGTTCATCACCGGCACCGAACTCGTCGTCGACGGCGGCTTCAGCAGCATGACCATTTGATCCAGATCTAGACCCCCTAAACAGAACTGCGCAGTTTGCTTATGAACGGTTTCCTTCACGACGATGTACTCCTCAGCAACGAGGTGGCACTCACGCTCTATCACGGCACTGCCAGCGCAGCCCCGATCGTTGATGTCCACAATCACCTCTCCCCTTCCGACATTGCGGGTGATCGAGTTTGGGAAACCCTCACCGACTTGTGGCTCGAAGACGATCACTACAAGTGGAAGGCCATGCGGCTGGCAGGTTTCGATGAATCACTTATCACCGGCGGTGCTGACCCCTGGGACCGATTCGCCGCCTGGGCCGCAACCGTACCCCGCACGATCCGCAATCCGCTATACGCCTGGACCCATCTTGAACTACGTCGAGTGTTCGGCATTGACCTTCCGCTCAATCCGTCGACCGCTCGGGAGATCTGGGATGAGGCAAATCGCCAACTTCCGCAATGGTCAGCCCAGCGTCTCCTGGCCCACTTCCGCGTCCGCGCCGTTGCCACTACCGACGACCCATCCGACGACTTAGTGCACCATACCCACCACGCGGCCACCCTGTCAGCCGTGTCAGCTGCGAGCACGAGTGCGTCGCCGGGTTCCGCGTTGTTGCCAACGTTTCGACCCGACGCTGCTCACCTTCGCCTGATTGACCCACCCACTTGGAACGATTGGGCCGACCGCCTCGGAACATCGACAGGTGTAGCCATCACCGATCTCGATTCATTGCTCGGCGCGCTCGGCATCTCCTATGCACGCTTTGCATCATTGGGTTGTCGGGCAAGCGATCATGGCTTACCCACACTCCCCGACCGAGCCCGTGATGTCGCATTGGCCAACGAAGCGATCCGCAAAGTCCGTGCCGGGGTAATTCCAACTGACGATGAGCGAGCATGCGTTTTGCTAGAGGTAGTCAGCCTCGCCGCCCGCCTCGCGCACGCCGATGATTCGGTGTTTCAGCTGCATCTCGGACCGCTCCGGAACGCTTCGCCGAGATTGCTAGCGGCTGTCGGGCGCGATGTCGGTGCCGACGTCATCAATGACCAACGCCATGCCGCCGGTCTCGCCCGTTTCCTCGGTGACCTTGAAGCTGCCAACTCGCTGCCCCGGACGGTTCTGTACAACCTCAACCCTGCCGACAACGCCTTGTTCGCCACCATGTCCGGGGCGTTCTCTCGCGCCGGGGTGCAATCGTTAGTGCAGTGGGGCCCGCCGTGGTGGTTCAACGATCACGAAGAAGGCATGCGCCGCCAGCTCGACGATCTCAGCCAAATCAGTCAGCTCGGCGGATTCATAGGCATGCTTACTGATTCGCGTTCGATTCTGTCCATGACCCGCCACGAACTGTTCCGACGCATTCTCTGCGATGCCATCGGACGCGATGTGGAGGCCGGCCGAATCCCCAACGACCCCGAGCTACTGACCAACACCGTCCACGACATCTGCATCGGCAACGCCGTCTGCTATTTCGGTTTCCCCACCGAGTGGGCCAGCTGACATGATTTCGCAGCGGATAGTAGTCATGGGCGTAGCCGCGTGCGGAAAATCCAGCATCGCCGCCGAACTGGCAAATCGACTCGGCGGACGATTTATCGAGGGCGACAGCTACCACCTACCCGCAAGCATCGAAAAGATGTCAAACGGCATCGCCCTAACCGACGACGACCGCTGGCCATGGCTTGCCCTACTGGAGCAAGAGCTACGAATCGATGAAGTTCCGGTTGTGCTGTCCTGCTCGGCACTGCGCAAGTCGTACCGTGATGCCCTACGTCGATCAGGCAACGTCCGCTTTATTTTTCTCGATGCGCCTCGGGATCTCATCGAAACTCGCATCGCCGAGCGCCCGGGGCACTTCATGGGCGCATCAATGGTCGAGAGCCAATTCGCCACCCTCGAGCGGCCTAGCCACGAAACCGAGCCGGATGTTCAACCCATCGACGCAGGACATGATTTCGAAAGTGTCATCGCGTTTGCCCTGTCCGCCCTGGCTACCGCGACGGACTCCACAGTTCCGAGCCAACAACCACTTCTCGCCGACGGAAACCCATCACGAGTTATCACCACCGATGAACTACGTGCACATATCGATACCCTGGTCGATCAACAAGTCGCTGGTTTGAAGTCAAAACGTATCCTGCTCGTCCCACCCGATCACACCCGTCTGTATTCGCGCGCAGGCGAGATCACCGCATTGTTTTTTGAACGTCTAGAGCGCGACGGTTACGAAGTCGGTGTGTTACCCGCACTCGGCACCCACACCGCGATGACCGAAGCCGATACCAAACTGCTCTTCGGCGACAGCATTCCGTACGCTCGCATACTGCAGCATCGCTGGCAAACCGACCTCATTCGTCTCGGTGAAATTGGAGGCGCCGAAATCGAGGTTCTCAGCGGCGGACAAATCACGGAACCCATTCCCGTCGAGGTCGATGCTGAGTTGCTGAACAACTGGGACCTGGTGATCTCTGTCGGCCAAGTAGTGCCGCACGAGGTCATCGGCATGGCCAACTTTACCAAGAACATCGTGATCGGCCTCGGTGGTGCGCCGACCGTTCATCGGAGCCACTTCCTCGGCGCAGTTTCCGATATGGAAACACTGATGGGCCGTGCCGATGGACCGGTCCGCCACGTTGTCGATGCCGCCTTCGATCGTTTCATTGCCCCGAAGGTCAACATGCTCTGGGTACTTACGGTCATGGAAGATACCGAATCTGGCGTTGTACAACGTGGCCTGTTCGTTGGCAACGGCAAGTCTTCAGAAACCGGCGGTGCCGCCTATCGAGCTGCCGCTGAACTGGCGGTTGACTGCAATGTCGACATCATGGACCGAGAGTTCACTCGGGTGGCCTGCTGGCTCGACCCCAACGAATTCCGTACCACCTGGCTGGGCAACAAAGCGATCTACCGAACCCGAATGGCCATCGCCGACGACGGCGAGCTGATCATCCTCGCCCCCGGCATCACCCACTTCGGCGAAGACCCTGCAATCGATCTCCTCATCCGTCGCCACGGTTACCGAGGTACGCCAGCAACCCTCGCCGCCCTCGACACCGATTCCGAGATCGCCGCCAGCCTCGGTGCTGCCGCACACCTCATCCACGGCAGCAGCGAAGGCCGCTTCACCATCACCTACTGCACCGACCCGGAACAAGGTGGCCTCACCCGCGAAGAAGTAGAAGCCGTAGGTTTCGCATGGCGACCCTTGCCCCAAGAACTCGCTCGACTCGCTGTCACACCCAAATCTCCAACCGGCCCCCAACTCGACTCGACCGGCGCGCCCTTCGACTTCATCGCCAACCCCGCCCTGGGCCTCTGGGCCACCCGCACCCGTTTCCAATAGCCTGTCGTAGCCATAATCCAGGCCTTGCTTTATATGTCGTATTACACATAGGCTTGTCTCGTGACACTGATCGAAACTCTGGCAACGACTGCCCACCCCGGCGACATGATCCGCGCCCGGAGAATAGAACTTGGATGGACCCAGGCAGAACTCTCGACTGCGACAGGGGTGACTCAGGCTGACATTTCACGGATCGAGAACAAACACCTCGACGCCCGTTGGTCGACGATTCAACGTCTGTCCGAAATCCTCGCCGAACCACGCATCACGAAACGAAGCCTTGCAAACGGCGGTACTAGAAACCCACCAAAAGAAAAACCGTCAAACCTGGAAGACCCGCGGAGCCGTACTCGTTATCAAACGCTGACCCGTGATCGAACTTCGCCACCTCCAAGATTCTGACACCTAATCGCTTGAGTCTTTCGAGCTTGGAACGAACAATGCCGCGTGGTTTTTAGAGGTCGGCGAGATTGTAGCGGGCCTTCCCAGCTGGCTCCAAGATCCGAATGCAGTGGAGCTTGATCGGCAGGTCCTATTGTTGACCGATAGCAACGCAATTGTCGGTGTCGCTGCTCATGAAGCCATTCGAAATGCTTGCGGGCAAGTCTCTAAAACGCACCGCTACCTAATGGTCACAGCGATAACCGCCTTGCGACAACGGACCGGGCTTGCAGCGCTTCTTACAGAATCGATTTTCGAACAAGCCCGGGAGAGGGCGTAAAAACGATGACTTGGCTCGTTCACCCAGCGAACCACAGCTCGATTCTCTTCAGCCGAGGCACCTACCCGGAAGCAGACGAGACATACCCGCCCGAAGACAACCCTATGTCTCCTTTACCCTCGATCTTTAGGCCTCTGTTCTGGGTAGCGTTGAATAACGAATTCCGAACGTTCAAAAGTCACTTGGCATCAGGTGGATCGCGGAACACTTCAGGACATCGATTCGCTAATTCGGCACCAGCAGACTTCGTCACATCCCGTTCTCGGGCTTCAAGTACCGCTTTCCATCCCGATGGCACAGTCGGACTCTGCACGTGCACTAACCCAACGCCGAGTTCCCTGCCTACAAGCAAAATCCTTCTGGTCGACCCTCACCCGCTTCCGCTAGTCGGGCAACTAAACAATTCATGGCGTTCAAACAGAGGACGATTCCAGAGCAAGTAGGGAGCGTCCGTTGAGGTTAGGACCGGATGTTTGCAAATGGCAGGCCACAATCCCGCCACCATCGACCGGCGTAGGTTCCGGAATCTCGGTTGAACAGATATCCATCGCGTAGCTACAACGCGACACGAACGGGCATCCGGGCTTGAGGTTGGTCGGGTCGGGTGGCTCGCCGAGGAGTACCACCCGTTTGCGGGTCTTTTCGACCATCGGGTTGGGAATCGGCACTGCCGACAATAATGCCTGCGAATACGGGTGCGCCGGAGCAGCAAAGATCCGCTCTGAGGGGCCTTCTTCCATCACGCGACCCAGATACAGCACTACGGTTCGCTGCGCGATGTGGCGGACGACGGCCAAGTCGTGGGCAATAAACAACAGCGACACACCCATGCGGGCTTGGAGATCTTCGAGCAAGTTAATGATCTGGTTCTGAGTCGACACGTCGAGAGCCGAGACCGCTTCATCGAGAATCACCATTTTCGGCTCATTCGCCAAAGCCCGCGCTATGGCGATTCGCTGTCGCTGGCCGCCCGAGAATTCATACGGGTACCGTTCGCGGTGGCGCGGTGAAAGACCCACCGCTTCGAGTAACTCTGACACCCGCTGCTCTCGTTGCTCTCGCTTCATCTTTGCTTGAACGGCGAGTGGTTCCCCAATAATTTCTGAAACAACCATCGATGGATTCATCGAGGAATACGGGTCCTGGAACACCATCTGCACATTCCGGCGAGCCTCGCGCAGCTCGGTTTTGCCAAGGCCAAGCAACTCCACTCCATCCAAATCGACCGTACCTCCGTCGGTGGGCACCAGACGCATAATGGCGCGAGCGATCGTTGACTTGCCTGAACCTGACTCACCAACAAGTCCAACCGTCTCGCCTCGAGCTACATCAAAGCTCACCCCGTTGACAGCAAATACCCTCCGCCCCCGGCGACCCTTGAACGAAACCTTCAGATCCCGCACCCGCAAAAGCGGATCTGATGATGACCCCTCGACTTCGACGCTCATGATGCGGTGCCCACGAGGTCAAGATCTGCCGTACGAACGCAACGCGAGAGCCGGCCCGGTCCCACCTCGATGAGGGGTACCTCATCGTTCTGACAGCGATCAATCGCGTAAGGACATCGAGGGTGAAACACGCAGCCCTTCGGGAGTGCTGAAGGGACCGGGGTCGAACCAGGAATCGACGCAAGGCGTCCGGCCCGAGCTCCCAGTTGAGGCATCGCAGTCAAGAGGCCCTCTGAATAAGGATGCGACGGATGCAGATACAAATCGTTGATCGGCGCTTCTTCCATAACCTTGCCGCCATAAAGCACAACGACACGGTCGCAAATGTTGGCGACGACACCCAGGTCGTGGGTAATAAAAATGACGGACATTTTGAATTCCTGCTGCATGTCCTTCAACAGATCCAGCACCTGCGCCTGGATAGTGACGTCGAGAGCGGTAGTTGGCTCGTCGGCGATAAGCAATTTCGGCTCGCACGACACTGCCATGGCGATCATGACGCGCTGGCGCATGCCGCCGGAGAATTGATGGGGATATTCCGTCGCTCGGCCGCGGGCGTTAGGAATCCCGACCCGATCCAACATGGCAACCGCCGTCTGCCAAGCATCCGTTTTGTTCTGTTGCTTGTGGAGCCGCACCATTTCTGCGATTTGCTCCCCTACCGTGAATGCCGGATTCAACGAAGTCATCGGCTCCTGGAAGATGTTGGCAATCTGCGCGCCACGGATTGATTCAAGCGATTTTCCGGACAACCCAACCAGTTCGCGTCCTTCGAGGAGAACGGAACCCCCAGCGATTCGTCCGGGAGGCATCGGGATAAGGCCGGTTAGGGCCATGCAGGTAACGCTCTTGCCAGAGCCCGACTCGCCGACGATGCCTAGGGTCTCGCCCTCAGCGACATCAAAACTGACCTGGTTGACCACGCGTTCCCAGCCGCGGTCGGAATAGAACTCGACCACGAGGTCGCGCACCGACAAAAGTGGTTGGTCTTTACTTGCCACGACGGATCTCCTTGCCCAGCGAATCGCGGATGCCGTCGCCAAGTACGTTGAATGCAAGCACACATAGCATAATTGCCACGCCTGGTGGGATGGCTTGGAAGCGTGCACCATCACGGCTGATGTTGGAATACGCCACCTGAAGCAGAGCACCCCACGAAGCTTCAGGGGGCCGGACGCCAAGGCCGAGGAACGAAAGCGCCGCTTCGGACAGCATCGCGAAACCAAGCGCCAAGGAGATCTGCACGACGAGTGGCGACAATATGTTTGGAAGTATGTGCTTGCGCAATATGCGCGTGGTGGGTGTGCCTATTGATCGAGAGGCTTCAATGAACGTCTCCTCACGGACCGAGAGCACTAGGCCACGAGTGAGGCGAGCGAATCGGGGTGCGAAAACCACGCCAACAGCGAACATCGCGTTCCCCAGACCAGGACCACGAACGGCAACAATCGCAATCGCTAAGAGCAGCGGAGGGAACGTCATGATTGTCTCGGTTAGTCGCATGACAATCACATCGATCCACCCGCCTAGGTAACCGGCCAAGAGGCCTGGAATGATGCCCAGAGCCATGGCGATAGTGACTGCTTGTCCAGCGGCGAGCAACGACACGCGGGCGCCGAAGAGTATTCGGCTGTACGTATCACGTCCGAGATGGTCGGTCCCGAGCCAGTTGTAACTGCTCGGTGGAGCCAAATAGTTGTCGGGCTCATTGAGATCGGGCGGGAAAGGCGCCAGTTGAGGGGCGAAGATCGCGACCCCGATTATCGCGACAAGAAAGGTAAGTGCAATTACGGCTGGCCACTGACGAAGGAACCGTTGGAAGAACCGCTTACGGGCCGACCTGGGCGGCTGCGACTCATTAAGTGACTGCTGCACGACGTGCTCATCGGCATGGCGCCGCCAAACATCTGGTCCGGTGGGAACCCGTGTCGAACCGGGCACTTCTGACAACACGTTCGTCACTGGGCACGCACCTTGGGGTTGAGCCAGCCATAGGCCAGATCGACGAGGAGATTGGAAACGGTGACCACAACCACCGACAGCAGGACGATCCCTTGAATCACGGGAATGTCCTGATTAGAAACCGCCCGCACCGCAAGTGCCCCCACGCCGGAGAGCCCGAACACGAGTTCCAAGGCAATTGCTCCACCGAGCAAGGTGTTGACCTGGAGACCGAGCACCGTAACTAGTGGAACAGCTGCGTTCTTGAAGGCGTGCTTCATGACCACAGTACGAGCAGGGAGACCCTTGGCCCGCGCGGTGCGAACGAAGTCAGCCAGCATCGTTTCTTTCATAGAACTGCGAAGTTGGCGTGTTACCTCAACGATCCCGGCCAAGGACAACGCAAAGGCCGGCATTAACAGGTGATACAGCCAGCCCGCGGGGTTGTCTCGAAGATTCACGTAGATGCCGGTTGGAAACCACTTCAGGTTCAATCCGAACACGATGATCATGATGATGCCAATCCAGTAGCCCGGCGCCGCAACGCCCATCGCCACCAGAATGCTGATAACACGATCGGTCAAAGATCCCGGGCGAGTGCCAGCGAATAGACCGAACGGGATGCCAAACAAGGCGACAAAAAACAGGCCCAGACCTGCGAGTGAAAGTGTGACGGGAAGCGCGGTGATCATTGCATCGAGAACATTCTGTTCCGAGTACAGCGACTTCCCCAGATCCCCAGTCACAATCCCTTTCATCAGGCGGCCGTACTGATGGACAACCGGGTCGTCGGTACCAAGGCGCTCTCGTACCTCGGCGATGCGCTCCACGGTTGCGTTCTCACCGGCGATCGTAACCGCAGGGTCGCCCGGCACGAGTTGTACCAAGCCCACGACAATCAAAGAAACGAAGAACAGCAGTGGAATAGTGAGCAGGAGGCGCCTGCCAATGAGTTTCAACATGGGCAGACGACTCCTGCGTCAATCACGATTGCTACGGGTTATTCGGGGCTTTAAGCAGTTTGAGGTCAGCCGGGTCAGCGTGCGATCCCGACTCCGCGAAGTTCGACCTTGCCACCGAGCCAGATCTGGGTTCCCTTAACCCGCTTGTTATAGGCCAGCGGCACCATCGTGTGGTACAGCACAATGTTCATCGATTCTTCCAACACCTCAGCGCTGGCCGCTTGCATAGCCGCACCTCGCTCTGCGACAGACCCCGGTTCGTTGGCGTTGGAGATCAACTCCGCCACCTTCGGTGTCGTGTGACTACCTGGATTCTGCAGTGGCCCAGGCGTGAAGAGGGAGTTCAGTAACTGAGCGGGATCAGCACGTCCGCCAAACACGGAGATCAGTGCATCGCCAGACTTCTGCACGTAGAAGATTGGAGCGGTTTGCACCGGATCGACCGGGCGAATTGAAAGGTTGACACCGGCGAAGCCGAGTTGGTCCTTGAGCGCTTGGGCCGCAGTGATGTACACGGGGAGATTCGGGACGACCACATCGAGCGTCCAGTTCTCCGGAACACCCTGTGCCTTCAGGATCGCTGCTGCCTTGACCGGAGCGAAGGGGTACTTCGTCATCGATAGGTTCGGGTTGTGCGCATAGTATCCGGCCGGGAAGTTCTGCACCGCAGGCGACCCGTACCCACACAGAGCCGACGTCACGATGGCATCACGATTTACCGCCATGGCAAGTGCCTGCCGGACCTCCTTTTTGTCAAGGAAAGGTTTCGAACGATTGAACTGAAGGTGATGGAGATTCAGCGACAGTCCCTTGGTCACGATGAACCCAGCCTTTTCGGCGTCGTCAACCTGACAAGGTTCAAGGTTTGCCAGATCTACCGCGCCTGACTTGAGGGCGTTTGCTCGAGCGTTGTTGTCCGTGAGAATCGTGATCTCAATCTTCGCTGCGCCCTGGGCTGGCTTGTCCCAGTAGTCGGCAAAGCGCTCACCAACGATCTTCTGATCCTTCACAAACTCCGTTAGTCGGTACATGCCAGAACCAATAGGCTTGAGGTCAAGAGCCGAGATGGCTGCAGGCGTTTCGAAACCCTTTGGGCTGGCCATAACGCCGGCTCGGTCGGAAAGGATGCCTGGGAGCGCACCACCCGGTCCGCTCAGGTTCAGTTTCAGCGTCGTTGGGTTGACGGCTTCGATGCTGGCAACTGGCGCAAGTTCACCGGCTGAAGTTCCCTTTTTATTTCGTTCCAGGTTCAGTTTGGCTGCTTCGGCGTTGAACGGTGTCCCGTCGTGAAACTTCACGTCTGAGCGAAGCGTGAACGTGAGGGCACGACCGCCATTGGAGAACTCCCACTTCGTGGCGAGGCCAGGAATCGGTTCAGCGTTCGGGCTCAGGTGCACAAGGCGGTCGTAAATCGTGAACGCAGTCGGGGTATCAAAACTGGACGACATCTTCGCCGGATCCCAGCTCGTGGGGCCAACTTGGTAGGAGAACTTCAGTGTGGCGGTCCGGTCGAGACCGTCGGGCGAGATCGTAGTGACCGGGCTCGTGGCCACAGTCTGAGCCAACTTTGCAACGGCAACTGCTGTCCAGACGGTCTTGCCTCGGACTCGCTTACATGTCACTGCGCCAGAAGTCTTGCCAACTTCAGCTGCCTTGCAAGCCTGCCCCGCTTTGGCCTGGCCATAAGCGGGAGGGGCAACAAGCTGCATTGCCGCCACTACAAGGCCGGAGCAAAGGACTAACGCTGTACGTGTCTTCATCGGTACCTCCTGTCGTTACATCCCAGTTTTTCCCCCGGGCGGAACACCATGTTCTCCAACGTTCTATCGCGATGACAAACGTCCCACCACTTTGATTCTGGCGGCGGAGTTGGTCTAGCTTGCTGAGGCTTGATTTTTGAAATCTTCTTGGCGCGACACTGACGGGTCGACACCGCTTCCACCCAAGCCCACCAGCTGGGTAGCCGCCTGGATGCCGCCTGGAATGTTGAAGACAAAGATTAAACCTCGATCATCACGGTGAATGGGCCATCGTTAACGAGTTCTACGGCCATATCGGTGCGGAATCGTCCGGTAGCAACGGTGGCTCCAAGGCTTCGTAGTTCAGCCACGACGGCTTCGATGAGTGGCTCGGCGTGTTCCGGACGAGCGGCGGCGATCCATGAGGGGCGTCGGCCCGCAGATGTGTCGCCATAGAGGGTGAACTGGCTCACGATCAGAACTTCGCCACTAGTTTCAGCGACCGAGAGATTGGGGACACCGTTGGCATCGTCGAACAGTCGAAGGTGCCAGATTTTCGTGGCGACCTTTTTCGCTTCGGCGAGATCATCGGTATGGGTAACACCGACGAGGACAGACAACCCCGCACCAATCACCCCAACAACTTCTTCGCCGACGGTGACGCTCGCCCGCCGAACCCTTTGAACCAATGCGCGCACAGTAAGTCGAAATTCAGGTAACGCTTACGCCATGGTCGACGGGCAAACAAACGTGCCCTCAACAGACGGCAAAAAGATATGCGTACGAATCACTGAGGTAACAGCCAATGTGCCGTACAGATGAGGGAACAGCTCCTCGTTGGTGCTTACTTCGTAGCGGAGATCTTCAAGGGTGGATTCATCGACTTCGAGCAGAACCAAATCACTGCGGCCTATGTAGTACCGATTCGCTGTGGCCACAAACTGCGCGCGAGTGGAGAGATGAATGAAGCCTTCTGCATCGAGGCTCGGAACACGGTATTCACTAGAAACAACAGCTGCATCCCAAAATGGTTGCTCGGCGATATGAAACAAAACTGGCTTCACGATCAACCAGCGTTCACGTGGATACGGGTCTTGTGTCGAGGTTTGGCCACGATCTCTAGTAACTCGCCCTTCAAGAAGAACGGCGCGCAATAGACAATTCGTACGTCTGCATAGGTTCCCGCAGGAAGGGCACGCTGCACCCCGTCGGCCGAAACGTAGGGGAAGTGAACGAGCTTGTTTTGCGGGGTGCGTCCACTGGTCATGAGCGGATCACGTTTCGAGGGGCCTTCGACCAGCACCCGTTCAATCAAACCTAAGCGCGCTTCGTGACGTACATGAGCGCTGCGATCGATCACTAACTTCAGCCGAGCAAACCGTTCGTTAATCACGTCTTCGGGCACAAACCGGTCCGTCATAGCAAAGGCAGCCGTACCAGGGCGGGGCGAGAAAATATACATATACGCGTTGTCGTACTGTGCTGCGGCGGCAACCGCCATCGTTTGTTCGAAGTCTTCGTTGGTTTCGCCGGGAAAGCCCACGATGATGTCAGTGGTCACAGCCAAATCAGGAATCAACGATCGAGCTTCGGCGATTTTCTCCAGGTAGCGCTCGGCCGTGTAACCGCGGTGCATCGCAGCAAGAATTGTGTCGCTACCCGATTGCAACGGGAAATGCAGATGCGGCATAACTTTCGGCGTAGCAGCCATGGCCTCAAAAGTCTCTGTACGCATATCTTTTGGATGCGGAGAGATGTAGCGAACTCGTTCAATGCCGGGTACTTCTGCCACGGATCGGAGCAGATCCGAAAACAAAGGGCGAGCTCGGGGGCCGCGTTCGTCGGCAGCCCAAAGAGGCCCGCAAGCACTGGCGGCTTCGGGATCAGCAAACGATTCACGCCACTTGGAGGTGAGGTCACGCCCATAGGAGTTCACGTTTTGGCCCAGCAACGTGATCTCGGTAGTTCCAGCATTGGCCAACATCGCGGCTTCGGCAGAAATATCGGCGAACGTGCGGCTGATTTCCTCACCACGAACTGAAGGCACGATACAAAAAGCACAAGAGTTATCGCAACCAATTTGAATAGTGAGCCACGCCGACCATTCCTCTTCCCGACGCACCGGCAGCGCACTCGGAAACAGTTCAGACTCGGCCAGAATCTCCATGATC